>NZ_JBFAMX010001114.1:0-1849 GCF_040659615.1 Nonomuraea sp. NPDC049784 | reverse complement strand
CGGCGTCCACGACGGCGGCCTCCAGCGTCTGGTCCACCTCGGCCGCCGCCGCGGATGACAGGCCACCCTGCTGCCTCGCCAGCCGGCCCACCTTGGCCGTCACGTCGCCGCGCCGCCGGGTCAGCTCGGCCAACGCGCCGGCGTCCTGCTCCTGCCAGGCGGCGCGCAGCCGCTCCCCCACGTCGAGCAGCTCGGCCAGCTCCTCGGGGTGCTCCCGGGCGAGCCGGTTCACGGCCCAGGCGGACACCGTCGGCTTGCGCAGCTTCGCGATCTCGCGCGCGAGCCGTACGTCTCCCGCTTCCTTCGCCGCGCGGGCCTCGGCCTCGCGCGCGGCGGTGAACTCGGACGGCGGCAGCGCATAGAGCCTGCCGGCCACCTCGTCAAGATCCACACAGGACAAATACCCCACATCCGCTGGTTTGTAGCGCATAGTGGAGGCAGTGGCAGTCGAACGGAGGCCCCCCGGTGTTCGAACGCTTCACCGACCGTGCGCGCAGGGTCGTCGTCCTCGCCCAGGAGGAGGCGCGGATGATGAGCCACAACTACATCGGCACGGAGCACATATTGCTCGGCCTGATCCACGAGGGCGAGGGCATGGCCTCCCTGGTGCTCGACGGCAGCGGCGTGGAGCTCGACCACGTACGTGCCTTCGTCGAGCGCGAGGTGGGCCGCGGCGCCAAGTCGCCCGGCGGGCACATCCCGTTCACGCCGCGGGCCAAGAAGGTGCTGGAGCTGTCGCTGCGCGAAGCCCTGCAACTGCGCCACAACTACATCGGCACCGAGCACATCCTGCTCGGGCTGATCAGGGAGGGCGAGGGGCTGGCTGCGCAGGCGCTCGTGGACGCGGGCGTGGATCTGGCGGACCTACGGCAACGCCTGCTCGACCGCGTGGGGCGCAGCTCCAAGGAGCGCCCGAGCGAGATGTTCTTCGCCGGCGGCTCGGTGCTGGGCGAGCGGCTCACACGGATCGAGGAGAGCCTGGAGCGCATCGAACGCCACCTGGGCATCAAGCCGCCGGCCGCCGAGCGGCCTTCCGAGGAGCCGCCGCAGGCGGAGGAGGGCCTAGGCTGATACCACCGAGCCCACGGCGGCCCTGCGCGACATCCGGGAGCTGTTCGGCGGGCTGGGCGATCTGCGCGCCGAGTTGATCGTCACCGCCCGCTACATCCTCGCGGAGCTCGACAACGAAACCGAGCTGCTCCGCATTCTCGCCTTGGAGGCGCGGACCCACCCCGACCTGGTCGAGGGCGCCGTGCACCGGCTGGTCAGCGCGACCTACGCCGAGTTCGCGGCCTGGCTGGCCGAACGCACCGGCCTGGCCCCCGAGCGCGCCGAGGCCGTAGCCGCAGTCGGGCTCGGCGCACTGCTGTCGTCCCGCCTGCTGACCGGTGTCCTCGGTGTCACCCCCACCGGGGTGGACGACGAGACGTTCGTCACCACCTGGGTCGACATGATGACCCGGGCCATGACCCCATGATCCCGTGGCACACCGACCACGGTGCCACCGCCCCGGCCCTCGACATGCAGGCGGCCGGACCTTCATCGAACGCGAACACGCGACGCGTGTTGCGGTGGCCGCGGGAACGGGCACGCCCCACGCGTGCATCGCCTCGGCCGAGAAGCCCGCAGCACGACTACCTCGCGGCTGCGGCTTGCGCGCTCTCCCGCGGTGCCGCCGCCCTGGAGCGGTTCCGCGCCTGAAACTGACGATCAGCCGGTCACCCACCAGGACCCGCCGAGTCGTCCTCCTGCATTGGCGTTGCCTTGGGATCCGCGTCGGCCAAGCGCGCTCAGGTGGGCAGCTCGGTCAAAACGTGTCGATGACCGGGCCGGCAGCGCGGGAAATCGC
>NZ_JBFAMX010001113.1:0-1849 GCF_040659615.1 Nonomuraea sp. NPDC049784 | reverse complement strand
CCTGGGTTAACTCTGGCCAACACCGCCGAGACGGCCGTTTATGCCCCTGTCACCACCGGCGGCCCCGCCTCGACGACACCCCGTCCGGCCAGCGCTCTCACGACGGCCCACCACTGCGTCGCACGGCGGAGCGCGGCGCACTTTCACGACGGCCTACCCCGGCGTCGCGCGGCGCACTCCTACGATGGCCACTGCGGCAGCCGAGAGGCTGGGCCCGTGCGAGCGGTGCGTGGCGGACAGGGGCGTGGGACCAGTGCGCGGCGGACTGGGTGGTAGAGCCTTGGTGGTGTGCAGGGGTTTGGGGCGCTGGGTCAGGACCTGGTTTGGCGCCCTGGGAGGGGGCGCACCATGACCTGCGGAAACTTGCGCCAGCCCTTTATCGACAATCCGGACTTAACGCTGCATGCTGGGATATAACCGCAGCATGTGCGACATATCCGTGGAATATTCTCGAAATCTTTCCACGGCACTGTGGGAGCCTCTGGAAAGGGGGCGGCAATGCTGCTGCGACTGAGGGTGTCACTGCCGGACCGGCCTGGCGGCCTTGGCCAGGTCGCGAGGGCTTTGGGTGCGCTTGGCGCGGACATCCTGCAAGTCATCGTGCTCGAACGCGAGGGCGGTCGGGCCGTGGACGACTTCACCGTCTCCTGGCCGGGGCCGGTGACCACGTCCGAGGCCCGCGAGCGGCTGTCCGCAGTGCCGGGTATACGGGTGGAGGGCGTCTGGGCGACCAAGGAGGTGCCGGGCTCGGCGCTGGACTATGACCTGCTGATGCACGTCGTGTCCGAACCCGCACGGGGTTTCGCCACGCTGGTGGACGCGCTGCCGGGGTTGTGCGGAGCGGAGTGGTCGGTGGCACTGGCCGATGGAGCCGTGCGGCACGCCTCGCTGGCCGCTCCCAAGAAGTTCGAACTGGACCTGCCGGAGCCGCCGCCGCGTGCCGCCACCATGGACGCCAACGAGCTGCGGCTGATGCTGCTGCCGGTGGTGGCCCAGGGCCTGCATCTGGTGGTCGCCAGGGCGGACGGGCCGGTGTTCCACCGCGCCGAGCTGGAACGTGCCGCCCGCATCGTGGACGTGGTCGCCAAGCTGGCCTCCCGGGCCTGACCGGCTGACGGCCGAACGACGTCCGGCGATCTTTGGTGCCCTCATCGCGAGGCCCGGACGCGGCCACCATCGCCAGCCCACCGGAATCCGAAGTCCGCGTGGCGGGTCAGGGCGGCCGTCACCGACACGGCTCCGCATCCCGAACGATTCAGGACTCGTCCAAGGGGCCGCTCACGAGGCCGCTCTCCCAGGCCCAGGAGGCGATCCCGACCCGGTTGCGCACCCCGAGCTTGACCTGGATACCGGAGACATGGCCCTTGACCGTGCTGAGCGAGATGAACAGCTCTGCGGCGATCTCCTGGTTGGTACGGCCTCTGGCGACGGCCCGTACGACCTCGATCTCCCGCGCCGACAGCGTCTGCCCGGCCCGGCGGGCAGACGCCGATCCGCCGGCCCTCACATGCCGCAGCAGCCGCAGCGTGATCGACGGCGAGATCAGCGCGTCCCCGGCGCTGGCCGCGCGCACGGCCTCCACCAGCAGGGCCGGTCCCGCGTCCTTGAGCACGAAGCCGACAGCGCCGCCGCGCAACGCGCCGTAGACGTACTCGTCCAGGTCGAAGGTGGTCACCACGACTACTCGGAGCGGGACGAGCACACCGGGCCCGGCCAGGGCGCGGGTGACCTCGACGCCGTTCATGCCAGGCATCTGAACGTCGACCAGGCACACGTCCGGGCGCAGCCGCCGGGCCAGGGCGACCGCCTCGTCGCCGTCGGCGGCCTCGGCGACGACCTCGATGTCGGG
>NZ_JBFAMX010001112.1:0-1851 GCF_040659615.1 Nonomuraea sp. NPDC049784 | reverse complement strand
TGGCGAGCCAGGGCCTGCCCGCCACCGCCGGGCAGCTCTTCTCCGCCCCGACCGTCGCCGAGCTGGCCACAGCGATGAAGCAGGCGCTGGAGCAGGCGCCCGGCATCGAACGCATCCCCAGAGCCCCGCGCATCCGCCCCCGGTGAGGAGCACACCCATGGACCTCAGTGTGATGTTCTTCGGCGCCGACGACGCGGACGCCGCCGGCCCGAACCCTACAACCGGCTCCGCCGGCCATGCCGCGAAATACGACGACATCCTGACGATCACCCGGGCCGCCGACCGACTCGGTTTCACCGCCGTCTGGACTCCGGAGCGGCACTTCCAGCAGGTCGGGCAGGTCTTCCCCAACCCTGCCGTGCTCAGCGCCGCGCTCGCCGTGGCCACGGAGCGCATCCACGTGCGGGCGGGCAGCCTCGTGCTCCCCCTCCACCACCCGCTGCGCGTCGCCGAGGACTGGGCCCTCGTGGACAACCTGTCACGCGGCCGGGCCGGCGTCTCGGTGGCGACCGGCTGGCACTCGAAGGACTTCGTGCTCGCCCCTGACGCCTTCGAGGACCGGCGTGCCCGGGCGTTCCGCGACATCGGGCTGCTGCGCAGGCTGTGGGCGGGCGAGGCGGCAGAGTTCACCGACGGCACGGGCGAGCGGGTGGCGGTGACGTCGCAGCCGCGCCCGTACTCCCCCGCCCTGCCGCTGTGGACCACGACCTCGGGCAGCCCGCAGACGTGGGAGGCGGCCGGGCGGATGCGCACGAACGTCCTCGGCGCCACCATCGGCCAGACCCGCGAGGAGTTAGCCGAGAAGATCCGCCTCTACCGCAAGGCCTACGACGAGGCACTCGAAGTGGACGGCACCCCGCCCAGGGGCACCGTCACGCTCATGGCCCACACCTACGTGGGCGTCACCGACGAGCAGGCCAGGGAGCGGGCGGGCGGGCCGCTCAAGGCGTACCTGAAGTCGTATGTGGCACAGACCGCCGCCAACAAGGACAAGAGGGCCGAGTCGCTCACCCCCGCGCAGCTGGACATCCTCACGGAGTTCGCGTTCCAGCGCTACCTGAGCTGGGGCAGTCTGCTGGGCTCCGCGGAGACGTGCCGCAAGAGCCTGGCCGACCTGGCCGACCTGGGCTGCGACGAGGTGGCCTGCTTCGTGGACTTCGGGCTCGGCGCCGACGAGGTGCTCGCCGGACTGGAAAGGCTGGCGAGCCTGTCATGAACAGCGCCGACCGCTTCGCCGCGCTCGGGGGCGAGCGCCGGGTGGAGCTGCTGCGCCGCCTCGTCGAGGCGGGCAAGCTCGACGCGATCCCCGACATCGTGCCCCCGCGCGACCCCGCGCGGCCCGTGCGGCTCAGTCCCGCCCAGGAGGACCTCTGGGTGTACGAGTCGCTCTATCCGGACACGGCAGCGCTCAACCTGTGCTGCTCGTACCACTTCGACACCCCCGTCGACCCGGCCGACCTGGAGGCGGCGCTGACCATCGTGCAGGAGCAGCACGACAGCCTGCGCATGCGGATCAAGGGCGAGGTCGGCGACCTGCGGGTGGACTTCCCGGCCGCGGAGCCGTTCAAGCTGGAGCGGCTCGACCTGCGCGGCACGGGCGTGAGCCTGCGCGAGGCGCTGCACGCCTTCAGCCGCCGCACGTTCGACCTCGACGGCGGGCGGCTGATCAGGGGGCAGTTCATCACCGTGGACGAGACGCGCTCCACGCTGGCGCTGGCCCTGCACCACATCGCCACCGACTGGTGGTCGTTCGACGCGACGACCTCGTCACCTCCTACGAACTGAACGAAGGGGCCGACACCGCCAAGATCGACGCCGAGGCGCAGACCCTGCGCACGTTCCTGCAGACCC
>NZ_JBFAMX010001111.1:0-1856 GCF_040659615.1 Nonomuraea sp. NPDC049784 | reverse complement strand
CGCTCACCCGCCCCGCCGCCTGGGCTGCCGTGGCGATGGCCAACCTGTCCGCCATGACGATCTACCTCTGGCACCAGACCGCCATGATCGCGGTCACCGCCCTCGGCTTGCTCGCCGCCCGCCCGCTGCCCGGTCTGCACACTGTCCCCGACACCCCCGGCTGGGTGCTCGCCCGGCTGGCCTGGGTGCCGGCGTTCGCACTGGCCCTGCTGGCGTGCTGGGTCGCCTTCCATGCCCACGAACATCGACCGCCCGAAGAACGCGACCAGGGCCGGGCCGCCCCGCGCAGGCCGGCAGGGCGCGGGGCGGCCGGAATACGGCAGAAGGACACCGCGGAGTCTGACGGTCGATCGCTAGGGTGATCGTCGTCGTGTTGATGGTGGTCTTGGCCCGGAACTCCTATGGCTACGGTGATCCGCCACCCGACGGTCCAGCGAAGAGGCGCGGGTCATTCGTCGTCTGGATCTGCCGGCTCCACGGTCGGGGCGATCTGCAGTGGTGTCGCGGCCCCGCCAGCGATCTCGCGCCCTTGATTCAGCGTGTAGTCAAGCTGCCTGGCCAGGTGTGGGAGGGTCGCCGGAGGTAGATACGCATCAGCGCCGGCGTCGAGTAGTCGTCGGACCGGGCCGTGGTACTGAACTCCGAGTTCGTGGTCCTCGATTTCGGTGACGATGACGCGAGCTTTCGGGAACATCGATCGGAGCGCTGTGATCAGCTGCGGGCTGCCTGGAGGTACCAGCAGCACATCGGTTGTTGCGGGAGCTGCATGCATATCGAGCACTACGTAGTCCGCCCCGAGCTGGGTGGATAGCGCAACCCGAGCGGTGGTCGACAGCTCCATCGCGGTGGCCACGACTGTCACGCTCTCGTAGTCGATCGGTGCTTGATCGTTGGCCTCATCTGGCGCGTCGCGATCGACGATGGCGCCTTGGACCACGTCAATGGTGCTGGAGATCGTCGCGATCGACGCGCCATCACGCGTGAGGACCAAGTTCTCACCGGGCTCGAGGGCGTCGATGAGCGCCACGACGTCGTCGGGAAGGCGGGTCACGTCGATTCGCTGCGTGGAGCGCGGGGCGCGTTTGCGGATCACCATGCCTGGGACACGCTCACGGCTGCGAGGGCACCCTGCGTCATGCGCGGCCCCGGTCGCCGAGCGAAAGGCCATCCACGGTGACATGGTTGCCTGCCCCGAAGGTGCCGTTCAACAAGACGATCACATGAATCCCTTCTGATGCTGTGACCTTGTTGGATGCCATCACACGATCATTGGTTCGAGGCCGCGCCGGAGTTTCTCTCATCGTTCATGTCCGCGCCCATCGACGGCGACGCAAAGGTGGGGCCATCAGGACGCGCATGGGCCCAGACCGGCGAGGCGTACAACGCCGCCCGCGCGTCGCGCAACGGGGTGCCGGCGGCGGCGGACTACCTGGCGGGTCGGGGTGGAGACGTTCCTCGATAACACGGGCGACATCAAACGCACCGCGGCGAGCCTGTGCATCCACCGTGCGAGCCTGCACTACCGGCTGCGCAGGATCGAAAAGATCGCCGCTGTCGAGCTGTCCAGCGGGGACGACCGGCTCGCCCTGCATGTAGGCCTCAAGGTCGCCAGGCTCATGGAGTTGAGATGACGGCGGTCGGCGCGACCGTGACACAACCATGACACGGCGCTGACGAGGCGGGGACACGGTCGGCCGACAGTGGATGGGGTTGACCGGCGCCTGTTCTCCGCGGTGGTCCGGCTGTCTCCGTGCCACTGAAGAAGGCTGATCGATCGTGAGTGAACGCGTGCGCGTGGGTGTGCTGGCGGGTGGGCCGTCCGCTGAGCATGAGGTGTCGCTGCAGTCGGCGCGGGC
>NZ_JBFAMX010001110.1:0-1867 GCF_040659615.1 Nonomuraea sp. NPDC049784 | reverse complement strand
GCCCAGGACGAAGCCGGCCGGAAGGTCCAGGCCGCCGAGCTGGAGAAGACGCGAGCCGAGGAGAACGCGGCCGCCGCCCGCCGGGAGCTCGAACGCGCCGAGCAGGCGGCCGAGCGGGAACGGGACACTCTGCTCAAGGCGCACGCGGCCGAGGTCGCGGCGCTCACCCAGGCCAGCACCGCGCACGCGCAGCGCGCGGACGGACTCGTGCAGGAACTCGCCCGGTTGCGTGTGGAGGCGACGCCGTCCATGTGGTCCATGGCTCGCCCCCAGGTAGGGGTGCCCTTAAGAACTCTGCGATGAGCCGCCAAACCCGTCCTGAGCTGGTCCGGGCCTGCGGAGCGCCGGGACCAGCACCCGCAGCAACTTTGCGAGCCGGGCGCCTTCGTGAGCCGGACGGTGTGGTATGTGGCGGCAATCGCACCGCCGCGCGAACGGCGGCGATCCCGGCTGGACGCCGCAGCGGAGGCAGGGTGGCGCTCGATGTCTCCGAGTCGCTCAGCGAGGGGTCCTGAGTCCGTCACAGTGCCGCATCTCGCACAATGCAAGTCTCAGCAGCAGGGCAGGCCCGCTCTTGCGTGAGAACGACCTCTCAGCGCCCAGGTCTTGATGCTTCCCTGACGTCGCCTGCGGCCGGATCCGAGACGCGGAAGGTGCGCCGGTACGCCGATGGGGCGACCCCCGTCTCCGCTGCCAGGTGCCGCCGCAGCGAGGTGGCGGTGGCGAAGCCGACCTCGTGGGCGACCCGTTCCACCGGCAGGTCGCTGGACTCCAACAGGTGCCGCGCCCGCCTCAGCCGCTGCTGGGTCAGCCAGCGGCCGGGGCTCAGACCGGTCTCTTGCCGGAAGCGTCGGGCGAAGGTGCGGGTGCTCATCGCCGAGTACGTGACCGGTCCCACCCGCGCCTTCGTCGCCAAGCCCCCGGGATCGACCACATCCAGCCGGCCGCTCTGCCGCTGGCCGCGCTCACCGCCTGGCAGGCCCTCGTCGAGACCGCGGGCCTGCGGGCCGGGCAGCGTGTGCTGATCCACGCCGCGGCCGGCGGTGTCGGTCACCTCGCCGTACAGATCGCCAAGGAACGCCGGGCTCATGTCACCGCAAGACCGCCGGGCGCAAGGTCTTCGGCCTCGCCACCGCAGACGTCCGTCTCGCTTGACCTCTTGCGCGTCAGTCCGGCAGCCAGTGCAGCTCGTGCGCCAGGGTTTTGGCGACGGCACGGATGCGGCGGTGTAGTGGCGACTGCTCGCGTGGGAGGACCAGGTGGATCGTCAGGCTGGGCGCGCCCCGCAGCGGTCGCCAGGTGAGACCGGCCGGTGCTGCCGTGACCGCGGCTTCTCCGGCCGGGGCGAGGGTGACCCCGTCGCGCAGGTCGCGCTGAGACATGTCGAAAGAGACTGCGGGCGTGTGGAATCGGGGGTGTGGTCGGGTGTCTCGGAACAGTGCGGACAGCTGATCGTGGATCACGGGGTTGGCCGCACGGTCCGGGAGTCGCAGCGGATACGCGGCCGCGTCGGCGATCTCGATCTCCGGGTGTTCGGCCAGCGGATGGTGCTGCGCCAGCTGGACCCCGATGCGCGCACGCCGCAGCAGGAACCGGCGCACGCCACGGCCCGGCTGTTCACCGCGGGTGATCCCGGCATCGATGCGGCCGTCGGCGACCGCGGGGGAGATCTCCGGTGTCGCCATCGGGACCGCGCCGACCTCGAGTCCGCTGTTGCCGCGAATCAGCCTGTCCACCAGGGCCGGTGCCGTCTCGGCCCCGGCGCTGAGGCTGTATCCGATGCGCAGCGTGCCCAGTTCACCGGCCGCCGCGCTCCGGGCGGTGTCCCATGCCCGGTCCAGCGCCGCCAGCGCGGGCGCCGCGGACA
>NZ_JBFAMX010001109.1:0-1879 GCF_040659615.1 Nonomuraea sp. NPDC049784 | reverse complement strand
GTGTTGCCCGGCCGGGTCGAGCCGCGGGTCGGATCCGGTCGCACCGACCGGGGTGGTCGCGCCGGTCAGCAGGTCGACGGTGTGGAGCTCACCGTTGAGCGCGTAGACGGCCTTGGTCACGGCGGCGTCGGTGGCGTAGGCGACGATGCCGCTCGCACGTTCGCGGGTGCGTTCCCTGCGCGCGCGCTCCGCCTCCGGCACGGTCACGCCCGACGGGGTGCCGGGGTCCACGAGCAGGCGCTCCTCCCCGGTGGCCACCGTCAGCGTCCACAGCCGGTTCACCGGGTCGTCACCGGCTGAGGACCTGAGGAAGACCACCCTGGTGCCGTCCGGTGAGATCGTGAAGTCTCTGGGGATGCCGAGCTTGAAACGGGCCGTGCGGGCGTGCTGGCGGGGAAGCGTGAGCGGAGGCATGGGGGATCATAGGCACGCCTGTCAAGCCCGCCGCAAGGCCTGGGTGCGGGAGGGCAGGGCATCGAACCCGGCCGGGTCACAACCCCCGTCGAAGCTCATCACGAAGCATGGCTGGACCCGCCGCGGTGGGTGAGGGGGGCGGCGCTGGGCCTCAGAGCTTAGTGATCTACAATGTAAAGGGCGTGGGTTGGTGCAAATACCCTTTCACTACGCCAGACAACCCCTAAGCCACGAGGGAGGAGGCCAGTTCCTCGACGTGGATGCGCCAGGCGTCGAAGGTGGTGGGGTCGCCGGCGTGGGTGACGATGCCGGTCCCGATAGGGACATATTTCTAGGTGGCGCGGCGGGCGTTGGCATGGATGGCCTGGCGGAGGTAGGCGGCCAGGCCGGGGGCGTGGGTGTCGTAGACGGCGGTGTAGCGGGGGTCGCCGGCGTACAGGTCGCCCAGGCATCGGTGTAGGTCGTGGGTGCAGGTGTAGAACCAGCGGGTGATGTGGCCGCGGTGGCGTTCGGCGAGGTCCATGGCGTGCCGGCCGTCGGCGGGCCGGCCGGTTTGGAAGGCGGCGGCCAGGTCGGCGGTGACGGTGGCGGCTTCGGCTTTGATCTGGAGCCAGTCGTCTTTGGTGTAGGAGGCGACGCGGCGGCTGCTTTCGGCGTACGCGGCGGTGTGGCCCCAGCGGCGCTGGACTTCGGCGTCGTGGTCTTCGGGGCGGAAGTCGCCGAAGACCTCCAGGCGTTCGGCGGGGGTGAGGGGGATGTTCGCGGTGTGGGCGTTCATGGCGCGTTCGACGGCGGCGATGAGCTGGTGGAGGTGTTCGGCTTTGCGGGTGAGCAGTTGGTGCTGGCGGCGCAGGTGGGTGAGGTCGTCGGTGGCGCTTTCGCTGAGGATGGCGGCGATCTCGTCGAGGGGGAAGCCGAGTTCGCGGTAGAGGAGGATCTGCTGCAGGCGGTTGAGGTCGGCGTGGGTGTAGCGGCGGTAGCCGGCGTGGGTGCGCTCGCCGGGGGTGAGCAGGCCGATCTGGTCGTAGTGGTGCAGGGTGCGGATGGTGATGCCGGCCAGCTTGGCGACCTGCCCTACGGGGAAGCTCATGGGTTCCAGCTTGCCGTGGGGGTGGGCTGGGCTTCTTCTCGGGACTACGTAGGTAGTCGAAATAGGTACTCAAGTAGGGGTTTCTCACCTCATTTCGTGGCGGGTGGTGAGGCAGTCTGAAGGTGTAGGAGAAGGCTGGATGTGAGGAACGGGGGATCAGCATCATGTGCACGCATCAGCCTCCTTGTCCTCCCGCGGACGCCATCGATCATCAGGCCGCGCGCCTGGTGGCGTACCACCCAGAGCAAGGATGGGGACTTCTGTGCAACGGGGTCGTGTTCTTCGACGACACGGGCGAGCTGCTGCCGGACGGCCGCAGCGTCGTGCCTGCACTGAGCGGGCAGGCGGCATGAACGCACCGCTGACGTCGTGGAC
>NZ_JBFAMX010001108.1:0-1882 GCF_040659615.1 Nonomuraea sp. NPDC049784 | reverse complement strand
GGCCCGATGTCCGGCGGGCCCTCGACCGGGTCGATGCCCGCCATCCCCGGCACGACGTCCAGCGGACCCGCAACCGGGTCGATGCCCGCCATCCCCGGTTCCACGTCCGGCGGACCCGCGACCGGATCCATGCCCGCCATCCCCGGCACGCCGGACACCTCCAAGGGCGGCAGCTCCTCGCGTTATCCGACGCCCGTCCCCGGCGCGTCGCCCAGCAGTCCGGTGCCCTCCGACACCGACCACGCGATGGTCCGGGTCGTGGACAGCCTGTTCCGCAGCCTGGACAAGCTGGAGCTGGCCGTGGCCGTGCACCGGCTGTTCGCCCAGGATCCGGTGAGCCTGCGCACGCTCGCCCACAAGATGCTGGTGGAGAGGGACGCGCTCTCCCAGGCGCAGCGCACCGCCGAGGAGCGCGTGCTGAACTGGCTGCGTTCGTCGGAGTCCGCGCCGGTCACGGGCCACATGTTCCGCCTGACCGAGTGGCTCGGCGCGGCGGCCACCGAAGACCAGCTCATCGGCGCCGACCCGGCCCACCCCGTGATGGTCCCATCGCTGCGTACCCCGCTCTGGCGCGTGCTGGTGACGCTCATGCCCGACCGCCGTTTCCAGGACGGCTGGCTGGTCGTGGGCGATCTCCACGGCCTGCAGGCACGTACGAGGCAGTTGCTGGCCGCGAGCCCGCCCGACGCGGACGTCGTGGAGCTGATGGCCGAGCTGGGCATCCGCGCCCACTCCGCCAAGGCCTGGCTCGACGCCCTGCCCCCGGAGTCCGCCGACCCTGTCGCTTCGGCCCCGTCGCCCGCCCAGCCCCTGCCCCGCCGCACGCCTGGAGCCAACGGCCACCACCACCGGGGCGGCCAGCCCATCCCGACGGCCTCGGGGAGCTCGATCGACCCCTCCGCCGCGCTGGCCACACTGTCGGCGCTGTCGGGCGGCCGCTCGCCGATGCTCCCCGGCAGCCTGGCGGGCACCCCTTCCACGCCGCCTCCGCCGCTGCCCAGCCCCTCCTCGGACCCGCGCCGCTGGCAGCGCATCGAGGTTACCCCGGAACACCTCCGGGGCGGCCCCGTGCCGGTCCCGGAGGGGTACGCGGCCCAGCTCGGCATGCGCCCCGGCACACTGCTCTCGGTGACGGGCCCGGGCGACAACGCCATCGTCCTGGTCTGGCAGGGCCACCAGCCGGTCTTCGACTCCCTCCAGCCGGTGCTGATGCGCCTGAACGCCCGGCCCGGCGATCAGGTGTACGTCACGGTGGACGGCTACCGCCTGGAGGCCCAGCTAACCGGCTGACCGCCTCCCCAGTCCACTCAACGACCATCCGCTAAGTCGGGAGGGTGGCTTCGATCGCGCTGCGGTCGCCGAGCCAGGGCGCATCCTCACCGACACCCCAGGCGGGCGTCGCAGGGCGTGCGGTGAGCGCAGCCTCGCTGAGCGTCCGAGCAGCGCAGCCTCGCTGAGCACGCGGGGAGCGCTGCCGCCGCCACACGCCATTTAGCGCCAGTCGCGGCGGCCGTACACCGGTCTGTCACGCCATCACAAGGGGACGTCGAACAGCCGGAGTCGGTGGGCGGTGGCGGCGGCCTCGCCTCGGGTGGCGACGCCCAGCTTGGCCAGGATGTTGGAGACGTGCACGCTCACCGTCTTGACCGAAATGAAAAGCACCTCGGCGATCTCCCGGTTGCTCCGCCCGTTCGTCACCTCCTGGAGCACCTCCAGCTCCCGAGCAGTCAACCCCAGGGGATGCCCGTCAGCCGCCTCCTCGGAGCCGCCGATCCGGGCCCGCCGCGCGAAGACGTCGAGCTGCTCCAGCAGCGGTGTCGCGCCCAGCCGCCCGGCCAGCTCGCGTGCGCGACCCAGCCGCGCCGCGGCCTCCTGCCGATCC
>NZ_JBFAMX010001107.1:0-1884 GCF_040659615.1 Nonomuraea sp. NPDC049784 | reverse complement strand
CGGCGGCCGAGGTGCGCGCCGAGATCCTCGCGGCGGCGGGTGCCCTGCTGCTGAACGAGGGCATGGGCGCCTTCACCATCGAGGGAGTAGCCGATGAGGCCGGCGTCAGCAAGACGACGATCTACAAGTGGTGGCCGTCCAAGGGGGCGCTCGCCCTCGACGGCTACTTCCACGCCGTCGAATCCACCCTGACCTTTCCCGACAGCGGCGACATCGAGGCAGACCTGACCGTGCAGATCCGCTCGTTCGTCCACCTCCTCACGCGTACGCCCGCCGGACGCGTGATCGCCGAACTCATCGGCCAGGCCCAGACCGATCCCGACCTGTCCGCCGCCCTCCTGGAGCGCTACTCCGGCCCGCGGCGAGCGCTCGCCGTGGAGGCGATGCGACGCGGGCAGTCACGCGGCCAGTTGCGCCCCGACATCGACCCCGAGGTCCTGGTCGACCAGCTCTGGGGCGCCTGCTATCACCGTCTGCTCCTGCCCAACCAGCCCATCACCGACGACTTCGCGGTGAGCCTGGTCACCAACCTCCTGCGTGGCGTCGGGCCAGGCACCGGCTGAACACCAAGCGATAGGTCCTCGCCGTCGAAGGCTCAAAGTCGCATTCCCGCTAGGGGAGGAGCGGAGAGACGGGGCACGCGCCGCCGAGGTCTGCGCCCTGGACCTCGCCGACCTTGACCTGCGCCCCGACGACGAGCACGTTCGCCTCCACGGCAAGGGCGGCACCGTCCGCACTGTGCTCCTGGATGACCGCGGCTACGTCACGCTCCTCAAGCTCTACCCCACCCGCGCCGGCTACCGGTACGGCCCCGCCTTCCGCACCAGCATCAACGGCAACGGCGGCCCGCTCTCCTACGACGTCGCCCACCACCGGTGGGAGAACTACTGCGAAGTCGCCGACGCCGAAATCCGCGCCGCCCGACGCCGCCGCGACCGCGCAAATCGCTGACCAGGGTCTCAAGGCCCTACGCTTCGCCGCCCGCAACAAAGATCATTCTTAGCGCCAACGGCTGTCGGCAGGTTCCTCGACCACGATGCCGGGGACGAAGTGGGCTTCATCGCGGGCGCTGCCGGAGATCTGCGGAGGCCCGTCTGCGCCAGCGATGTCCTGGTAAAGGCCCAACCGATTGCCCCACGGGTCAGTGAAGTCGGTGAACACCACCACCTTCGGCAGCGTGCTGGGCTCGGCCACCTCCACGACCACACCCCGCAATTTGGCGATCTCTGCCGCGATGTCCTCCACCTGGAAACGCAGCCGACTGGAGGTCGCGGTGACAGACGCATGTCCGCTGGACAGCTGCAGCCAGGCCCCCTGGCACACCTCCCACTCATGGAAGTCATCGTGCGCGACATAGTCCGGACCCCGGCCCAGCACGTCGGCGTAGAAGGAGACCGCCCGCGCGGTCTCTCCGACCTACATCGCGATCGTCAACCCATGGACTCGGCTATTAGACATGCCGACCATGATGCACCTGGCCTACGACCCATCGATAGCCCCGATCCTGACGCGACCCCGAAGCGCCGAAGGTGAGTAGCCCGGACACGGCGACAAGGTCGAGGTCGTCTACGAGGCGGCAGCCGCGGCCAGCCTACTTGCCTAACGTGCCTTAACGGCCTTCAAGCGGCTGACCAGCTAGTTCACTTGACAACCCCGGGATAACGATGGGATCCGTCATCGGGCAGACCGGCGTCCGCTGACGCGGTCGTCGCGCGGCGAGCGCGCAGGTAGTCACCGAGCTTGTTCTCGCTAATCGCGGCCGTGCGCCGGGGCGTGGGTGCGCTGCAACCACCCCCCCCTAAACGCGCACAAGGCCCCCACGCAAAGGGGCGCCCCCCCACCCCACCGGGCCGCAAACCTACCCCCGGCGCCGTCGCGCAGGTG
>NZ_JBFAMX010001106.1:0-1890 GCF_040659615.1 Nonomuraea sp. NPDC049784 | reverse complement strand
GCGGGCGGTGTGCCTGGTGCCCTCCGCGCCGGTCATGCCCTGCACGAGCACCCGGCTGTCCTTGGTCAGAAAGATCGCCATCACGCACCTGCCGCGAGTCTGGCCGCCATCTCGGCGGCGCCGTCCATGGTGGAGACCTGCCGGACCGCCGGGTGCCTGGCGTCGCTGAGTATGCGCCTGCCCACCTCGGCGTTGTTGCCGTCCAGCCGTACGACGATCGGCCTGCCGAGGCCGCGCTCGCCGAGGAGCCCGAGCGCGGTGACGATGCCGTTGGCCACCGCGTCGCAGGTCGTGATGCCGCCGAAGACGTTGACCAGCACCGACCGCACGCCGGGGTCGGCCAGGATGATCTCCAGCCCGTCGGCCATGACCTTGGCGGACGCGCCGCCGCCGATGTCCAGGAAGTTCGCGGGGGCGGCCCCGGCCCCGGCGACCACGTCGAGCGTGCTCATGACCAGCCCGGCGCCGTTGCCGATCACACCGACTTGGCCGTCCAGTTTGACGTAGTTCAACCCCTTGGCCCTGGCGCGGGCCTCCAAGCCGTCCGACTGCTCGTCGTACTCCCAGGAGTGCCGGAACGCGGAGTTGTCGTCCAGGGTGACCTTGCCGTCGAGCGCCACGATGCGCTGCTCGGTGGTGCAGATCAGCGGGTTCACCTCGACCAGCAGGGCGTCCTCCGCGACCAGGACCCGCCACAGCTTCTCCAGCACCTCGGCCGCCTCGTCGGGCAGGCCCGCCTTGGCCGCCAGCAGCCGGGCGGTGTCCGCGTCCACGCCTGTCACAGGGTCGATCGGCAGCTTCACCAGGGCGTCGGGGTCGGTGGCCGCCAGCTCCTCGATCTCCATGCCGCCCTGGCCGGACACCATCGCCAGGTAACCGCCCTCAGCCCGATCCACGAGGAAAGCCGCGTAATACTCCTCGAACGGCACGGTCGCGGCCTCGACCAGCACGCTGCGCGCGACGTGCCCCTTGATGTCCATCCCGATGACGCGCCCGGCCTCCGCCTCGGCGGTGACCGGTCCCGCCGCGGGCCTGATCCCGCCCGCCTTGCCGCGCCCGCCGGTCTTCACCTGGGCCTTGATGACGACGGGCGCGTTCAGCTCGTCCGCTATCGCGCGGGCCTCGGCTGGGGTGGCCGCGATCCTGCCTGGCGGGACCGGGATCCCGTGGCGCCCGAAGAGCTCCTTCGCCTGGTACTCGTACAGGTCCATTCGAGCCTCCTTTGTAGACGGTATACCGTATGGAATATCCTCCGTCTAGGGTCTCGACAGGGGCTCGTCTACTGGATATTCCATACAGTATGGAGAATGCAGTTAGAGACTGGCGCGGGCGCTCGTACCTCCCCGGACCCGTCCCCGCCGACCGCACGCGCATGTTCTGGCTGGCCTGGGGCGCCATGGCGGCGATCAGCCCGCTCCAGTACGGCTACGCCGCCCTCCTCGCCAAGGAGACCACCGGACTCACCCTGCTGGCCGTCTGGATCGCCTGCCAGGCAGCGGGCGCCCTCCCGGCGCTCCACCTGGTACGGCGGGGCCGCCTCGGCGTCCGCACCAGCCTGGCCGCCGGAGCCGCCCTGAGCGCCCTCGGCCTCGCCACGGCGGCGCTCAGCGACCCTGGCCCCGCCACGACAGGGCCGGCCGGTCCCGGACTGGTCGCTCTCGTCGGCTATGCGCTGCTCGGCGGGCTTGGGGCCGGCCTGGTCTACGGGATCTGCGGCGAGGTGGTCTCCTCCTGGTATCCGGAGCGGCCCGCCGCCCGGGTCGGCCTGATCACCGGCGCCTTCGGGTACGGCGCGGTGCCCGTCCTGGTGTGGGCCGGGATCGCCCCGGCCGCGACGTCCACAGCCTTCCTGGTCGCCGCCGCCGTCGCCGTGGCGGTCATCGGTGCCGC
>NZ_JBFAMX010001105.1:0-1891 GCF_040659615.1 Nonomuraea sp. NPDC049784 | reverse complement strand
GCATCGTGCTGTGGCCCTCCGACGACCCCCGCTTCTCGTGCGACCTGCTGACCGCGGCGCCTACCCCACCGCCTTCCACCGGAAAGGTGCAGCCCTGACCGGCTTCTACTTCACGCTGCTCAACCAAGATCACCACTGGATCGACGGACGCGGCCGCGCTGTGCCTGTCGACCACCTGCCTGCTGACGACGCCTACGTCGCTGGATCCTGGCTGCGCGACAACGCCGCCGCTCTCGCCCGCCACATCCACCACGAGCTTCGTCACCTGCCCGCACAACCGCTCCCCCACTGGATTCCTGTCCCCCACGCCCTGACCGACGGCGCCAGCCAGGCGTGGGTGGAGGCCACGCCGCTGGCGAAGAAGCTGAGCACGCACGCTAGCGTGCACTACACGCGGGTCGACGGGAGGCTGGTCCGGTTCCACACCATCTCCGTCGACGGCATCCGCCGCTGGCGTTTCTCCGGATGCAATGTCGCACGCGGGTACGCCACCTGGCAGGACGCGGCCGTCGAGGCCGAACTGCAGCTTGCCGGGAAGGTCCGCGGTCCGCTCGCGGCCGCCCGCGGCCACATCGTCGACCAGGCCGTCCACCGAGCGCACGTACGCCAGCAGCTCGCCGAGCTGCGCACGAAGGGCAGCAAAGCGGAGGCGGTCGTCTTCTCTTTTGACCTGCTGCCCGAAAACGTGCCCCTCCCCGACGACCCGTCGGCGCATCTGACCGAGGAACACCCGGCCGCCGGCGACGGCGCCGACCTCACTCAGCAACTGCGTCAGCAGGCCGAGGCCTCGCTCCGGATAGCGCAACAGGCCAACGCGCACGCGCGAGAGCTGCGCGGCCGTCTCGACCGCGCGGTCCAACTCGTGGGCCAGTACACCAAACAGGCCCGCGGCACCACGCGTCAGAGGTGGATCAACGTCCGCCGCGCCCTGGCCGCCGAGCTCGCTGAGCTCCCCACAGCGGTCCTCGACGAGGAGGGGCTCATCTGCCCTGCGTGCTGGCAGCGCAACCGCTTCGTGGAACACGACGTCGGGTTCCGCATCAACCCCCTCACGTTCGACAACCGAACGCGGCTGACTGCCGACTGCGGTACCGCGGATTTCGAGACCGAGCGGATCGTCTGCGGCGCCTGCGGGACCGCCGTCGCGCTGCCTGAGGCCATCGAGATCGACCACATCACCTGATCGTTTCCTACCGCGGGAGATATGTGAACACCGACGTTGCGGCGATTGACGCTGCCCTAGCCCAACTGGGATATGAGGTCGAACGCCTCGACAAACGGGTGTGCCTGCTGTCCTTGGCCGCCATCGCGCACCACGTACGCGCCACCTTCCCCGAAGCGGTGACGCTCGGCCTGTCATGGAACGATTACGCCATCCACGTCGTGCCGGCGGGCTACTACAACGCTGCCGGCGAACTCCTCGGCCAACTCCCCGAGCAGGAGTCCGACAACGTCGGTGTGTTCGGTGTGTTCAGCCCTGTGCCGCCAGGCGACCTTCTGGACGAGACGACCGAGCCCTACTGCTCCAACCTGAAGTGGACCAACCGGGCCGTGTGGGAGCCGTTCACGACCGACGTCCACCCCGCCACAGGCCGAACCATGCAGTCCGGCGATCTGTGGCTCGACCTGACTCGGGCGCTGACCATCCCGACCGGCATCATCAGCCCAGCCACGGTGCAGGCATTCGTCGATTGGGCCGAACAGGCGGGCATCACCCCCGAAGATCTCGACGACTACGTGCACGACCTGGCCAGCGAGCCGGCCTCGGACACCAACAACGGAGGCCTGCACGACCAGATCACCTTCATGATCGAGTCGTGCGGCGAAGACGGAGCCCGAGACCTGCTCGTCCGCTGCGAGCCCGAGAAGCCCCGCCCCGGCCACGCCATCG
>NZ_JBFAMX010001104.1:0-1894 GCF_040659615.1 Nonomuraea sp. NPDC049784 | reverse complement strand
GCTGATGGGGTGGTGGAGTATCTGGGCCGGGTCGACTATCAGGTCAAGGTCCGCGGGTTCCGGATCGAGCCGGGCGAGATCGAAACCGCCCTGCTGGCTCACCCCGCGATCGGCTCTGCTGTGGTGGTTGCTGATGACCGGCAGCGGCTGATCGCCTATCTCGTGGCGATTGATGTCGCTGTTGGTGTGCCCGCGCCCGGTGAGCTGCGCGCGTTCCTGGCTGCCACGTTGCCGGATTACATGGTGCCCGCTCTGTTCGTGGAGTTGGCGTCGCTCCCGCTGAGTGCCAACGGCAAGTTGGATCGGGCCGCGCTACCGGCTCCGGACAGTGCTGGGTCGTTGTCGGCGGGGCAGTCTTCCGGTTTCCGTTCGCCGGTGGAGGAGATGCTGGCCGGGGTCTGGGCGCAGGTGCTCGGGTTGGATCGGGTCGGTGTGGAGGATGATTTCTTCGAGTTGGGTGGGCATTCGCTGCTGGCGACGCAGGTGATGTCGCGGGTGCGGGCGGTGTTCGAGGTCGAGGTGCCGTTGGCGGCGTTGTTCGAGCATCGCACGGTGGCGGGGTTGGCTCGGGTGGTGGAGGGGTCGGCTCGGGGCAGGCTGGCTCCGCCGATCGTGGTCGCACGGCGTGAAGGGCCGCTGCCGCTGTCGTTCGCACAACAGCGCCTGTGGTTCCTCACTCAGATGGCCCCGGAGTCGACCGAGTACAACATCCCCCTCGCTCTGCGGATGGTCGGAGACCTGGACGCCTCGGCGCTGAGCGCGGCGCTCGATACGATCGTGGAGCGGCACGAAGTGCTGCGCACTCGGTTGATCGTCGACGAACGAGGCGTGCCACACCAGGTGATCGACCCGCACACCCGCTTCGAGCTCGAGGTCTCCGACGTGGACGGGCTCGTTTGGGCGGAAGAGCAGGTCGCCACCGACGTGACGACACCGTTCGACCTGGAGACCGGGCCGCTCTTCCGAGCCCGGTTGATCCGGCTCGCGCCCGACGATCACGTGTTCAGCCTGGTCATGCACCATGTGGTGTCGGACGAGTGGTCGGCTGGCGTGTTGCGCCGGGAGCTGACCGCTTTGTACGAGGCGTTCTCGCGGGGTGAGCCGTCGCCGTTGGCTCCGTTGCCGGTGCAGTACGCCGACTTCTCGATCTGGCAGCGTGAGTGGCTGCAGGGCGAGGTGCTGGAGGAGCAACTCGGCTACTGGCGTGAGCGGTTGGAGGACGCGCCGGTTCTGGAGCTGCCGACCGACCACCCCCGGCCCGCTGTGCGGACCACGGCGGGCGCGAAGGTCGAGTTCGAGATCTCGGAAGAGATCGCCGCCGGGCTGCGCGCGGTGACTCGCCAGACCGGCGCCACCATGTTCATGACGTTGCTGTCGGCGTTCACCGTGCTGTTGGGCAAGTACGCGGGTCAGGACGACGTGGTGGTGGGCACGCCGATCGCCAACCGCAACCGGGCCGAGATCGAGGATCTGATTGGCTACTTCGTCAACACGTTGGTGTTGCGCACCGACCTCTCCGGTGACCTCACTTTCAGCGAGCTCGTCACTCGCGTGCGGCAGGAGGCACTTGCGGCGTACGCCCACCAGGACGTCCCGTTCGAGCAGCTCGTCGACGCGCTGACCTCCGGGCGGGACCGCTCGCGCACGCCGCTGTTCCAGGCGTTGTTCAACTACGACCAGGACGCGATGGCCGACGACGGCGACGTCGACCTGGAGACGGAGGCGATCGGCCCTCCGGTCGCGGTGACGGCGAAGTTCGACCTGACGTTGTTCCTCATCGCGCGGGAACGCGGCTTCGGGGGCGCCGTCGAGTTCAGTACGGAGTTGTTCGATCGTTCGACGGTGGAGCGGATGGTTGGGCATTTGGTGAGGTTGCTGGGGGTGGTGGCGGCTG
>NZ_JBFAMX010001103.1:0-1897 GCF_040659615.1 Nonomuraea sp. NPDC049784 | reverse complement strand
GACGGCAGCTTCGCCTACCTGGTCCGCCGCCCCGCGCCCAGCGACACCGGCCAGGAGATGGTCGAGCTGGGGGTGTGCGCGTACGGGCCGGACGGGGAGCGGCTGGCCGGTAATGCCGCCGATCGAGTTCGGGCATGGGGCGCGGCCCGGGCCCGCGACGAGCTGGCTGCCCTCCGGATCGAAGTCCATCCCGAGGGCAGCGCCGATAATCCCACCGCCATGATCACGGCGGACAAGACGCACAGCAGGGTGTTCGTGACCTGTGGTTGACACGGCACGCGCACCCATCGGGGAACAGCCGCACCACCCCCTCTACCGACCGGTACAGGGGAAACGTCCGCACGGGAGGTCGTCATGAGTTCCGCAACCAGCACGCCGACGCTCGAATCCGACCTGTTCAACCCGGCCCCCCAGGTCGGGCCGCTCGAAGTTTCCGACCTGTTCAACCTGGGGGTTCAGGTGGGGCCCGTCCACGAACTGCCTGCCGGGATCGCCTTCTCCGGGGACTGCACCAACGACGGCTGCACTGCGAGCTGCGCGAGCTGCGGCTGCAGCGCTAACTGCTGACCAGCAGCCCGCGACCGTGAAATCAGAGGGAGGAGTTGGGCATGGCACAGGTCTTCGTCCCGTTTCCAGCCGCCCCGGCGCTGGCGCGGATCCCGCTCCTCCCCCTGACCTGCCCGGCCGACGCCGGTCGGGCAGGGGAACCGGTGCATCCGCTGGTCCGCGAGGGGATGTTCCTGGCTTCCCGGCAGGCGTCCGCTCTCGCCGCTGCGACCTCACCAGAGGGCCGCGCCGGCTCAACGGTGCGCAGCTACACACTCCGAGCCCGGACCCGGCCCACCCCGCAAGGAGTGTTCGCAGGCGTCGCCGCCGCGGCCTTCTCCGACTCCGGCCCGCACAGCTGGACCATGGGCAGCGCACACCGAGCCCGCAGTATCCCCGACTCCGGCTGGCTCGCCGCGGTAGCCGACCGCGTCCTGACCGACCTGGATGTTCTGCCGCGGCTCACCCTGTCCTCCAACAACCTGGCCGTCCGCCGCGGCGGACGGCTGGAACATGAAAGACCGGCAGAACCCGGCACCACCGGGGTGCGGCGGGTCACCGTCCGCGCGACCGACGCCGCCCTACTGATCATGAAGGTGTGCGCGCGAGGAGCCACTGGCGGTGAGGTACTCGACGCCGTCACCCGCGCCTGGCCCGGAGCGCCACAGGCCTCGGTCCGCGGCATGATCCTGCAACTCGTGCGGCACGGCTTCCTGCTGACCGACCTGATCCCCGACAGCGGTAGCGGCGACCCGCTGGGGCATCTGCTGGGGAAACTCCCCTCCGACAGCGCACTCCGCGAAGACCTGACGCTGATCCGCCGGCACCTCGCCGATGCCGACACCCATCCGCCGGGCGCGCCGCAGCGGCTCACCATGCTGGACACCGCGCGGGACGTGGCCGACCGGGTCAGCCGCCAGGAGCGGCCGGTCCGCGTTGACGTGGCCGTCGACGCCCAGCTGGTCCTGCCTGCCCGGCTCGCGCGGGAGGCGGCCCACGCCGCAGGGGTTCTGTGGCGGATCGGCAGCGGCCCCGACCCCTTGGCCGGCTTCCACGACCGGTTCACGAACCGGTACGGGCAGCACCGGTTCGTGCCGCTGCTCGACGCGCTCGACCCCGTGATCGGGATCAGCACCGACATGACAGAGACGAAGCCCGAACCAGCGCAGGAGCCGACGACCGTCCTCGCCACGTTGATCGCCTCCGCGACCGCTGAGCACGGCATCGAAGTCGAGCTGGACGCCGCAACGGTGGAAGCGCTGGCCACGGCGAACGGGAGCGAGGCCGCGCTGCCGCCGCGGACCGCCGAAATCTATGTGCAGGTCTTCGCCGACTCGCCGGACGACGCGGC
>NZ_JBFAMX010001102.1:0-1902 GCF_040659615.1 Nonomuraea sp. NPDC049784 | reverse complement strand
GCCGACACCGCACCCGAGCAGGTCGCCCAGGTGGTGCCGTTGCGGGAAGGCCAGCCCGCCCAGGCCACGCCCGCGCAGATCGAGCAGGCCAAGCTCCTCGGCAAGCTCATGGACTTCGCCGAGGGTCCGCTTGCCGACTGGATCGCTCGCGAACGGCCCGCCTACCTGGCCTCGCCGATCACGTTCGTCCGCGAACGGTGGGAACCGCAGTGGCTGCCCCGCGACGTCGGGTTCCTGGTGTGGAGCTGGCGGGTGCTGCTGCTGGTCCGCGCGCTGCTGTACACGGCGTTCTACATCCCCGCCATGGTGATCTACCTCCCCGAGCTCACCACGGCTGCCATCGTCGCCTACCTCGTCATCCACTTCTTCGCCTGAAAGGACCCTTCGCCATGAACAGCCTGCTCGTCGGACTCGGCGGCCTGACCGCCGTACTGCTGAGCTTCGGCATCGTGTGCATCTGGAAGAAGGCCTGGCCGACGTTCACGGCCTGGCTGATGCTCGTAGCCGGCTTCGGCCTGATCGGCACGTTCTTCGAGGCCGTCATCCGCGCAGTCACCGGCCGCCTCCACCCCATCGTCCCGTCGATCCTGCTGGGCGTCTGCGCGGCCATCTGGATCGCGGACGTGTGGGGCAAGAAGAACAAGGTCGGCCGCGCCACCGCGATCGTTGCCCCGTTCATCCCCACGTTGCTGGTCGTCGGCGCCATCACCATCTTCGGCATCAACACCGCCGACGTCGGCCGCGACGTCAAGCAGGCCTGGCAGGACACCATGACCGCCGACGTCAATGGAGGCCGTAAGTGATCATCCTGATTCTGATCCTGGCTCTGTCCGGCGTCATCACCGCGGCGCTGGTGAAGCGTCCCGACGCCCGCGCCGCCGCCCTGGGCGGGCTTCGGGCCGGCGCGGCGCAGGCCGATGTCGAGTTCCGCAAGGGAGCTGCGGCCGCGCAGGACCGCTACCACCAGGCGCAGAAGTACCTCACCCGTCCGACCGCGTCCGGCGACCCGCCCGGACCGAAGAACCTCCGCTGGTGGGTGTCGGCCGCGTTCGCGGTGACCGGTGGCACCGCTGCGGTGGTCGCGGGCGGAACGTACGGGCTGCTCAAGGTTCTCGGCGGTGCGGTCCGGATCGCCAGGCAGGCCGCCGAAGGGGCGCGCCAGGCGTACGCCGACTACCGGGCCGCCCGCGAGATCGAAGAAGCCGAGGTGATCGAAGAGGCCGAGGAAGAGCCCAAGAAGACCGAGGAGCCCGCTCCGGAGGAGACGCCGGAGCTGTCGGCGGCCGACGACGACCGCGCCGACAAGCCCGCCATCGACCTGACCAGTTATGACACCCCCGAAGGGACCACCGTGAACGCCGAATTCGTTTCCTTCCCCCAGCTCATGCAGGACCACGCGACCGCAGGCACCGACATGACCCAGGTCGCGGCCGCGATCGACGGCCAGGTGGCCGGCCTGGTCGCGAAGAACATGGGCCGCGGCGAGCTGCTGACGGCGCTGATGGCCGCGCAGGAGACCGCCAACATGCTGTCCCTGCAGCACCAGCACATCGCGAACCTCGCCGCCGCCCAGGCCTCCGTGGCCGAGGCGCACGCGGCGGTCGGCGGCGTGGACAACGTCGCCAACAAGGAGGCGTACGCGCAGGGCTGACCCCCGGCCGTACGTACGTGACCTCGCCACACGAAAGGACCCCACCCCGATGTCTGAGGACCGCAAGCAGAAGCCCAGCAGCGACGTCGCCCACGCTGCGCGGCGTATCGCGTTCCGCCAGCGGTACCGCGCGGTGATGGCTACGCCTTTCGTGTGGGCGACGATAGCGCTTCCGCTTTCGGCTGCGCTCGACGCGCAGCAGCCGGCCGTTGGCATGCTGGGCGCGGCGGCCGCCTGCGCGTTGCCTATGG
>NZ_JBFAMX010001101.1:0-1923 GCF_040659615.1 Nonomuraea sp. NPDC049784 | reverse complement strand
TACAGGACCCTGCTGGTTAACTCGCGCGGTGTCGGCTGGTTCGTGATCTGATGGCTTCTGTCCTTGATCACGTTCGTGGGAGCAGCCGTTGCCTCCGCCCTGGCTGCGGGATGGATAGAGGGAGCCGTGTCGATGCAGCCCAGGCCGTGGCCGGAGCCGACGCCGGAGGTCGTGGCGGCGATCCGGACGATCTACCGGGGCAAGAGGCAGGTGCCGTTGCCGGTTCGGGTGCGTGATGAATTAGGCGAGGTGTTCGCCGATGAGGCGTTCGCAGGAGCCTTCGGCAAGGAGGGCAGGCCGGGCTGGTCACCGGGTCGCCTGGCGTTGATCACGGTGTTGCAGCGGGTGGGCAACCTTACCGACCGGCAGGCCGCCGAGGCGGTCGCCACTGATCTGACCTGGAAGTATGCGCTCGGCCTCAGCTTGGATGACCCGGGGTTTGACGCCAGTGTGCTGAGTGAGTTCCGTTCCCGGGTGATCGCTCATGAGTTGGAGGAGACGCCGCTGGATCTGCTGTTGGCGGCATTGCAGGAGCGAGGCCTGCTGGGGGCGGGTGGCCGGCAGCGTACCGATTCCACTCATGTGATCTCTGCGGTGCGGGACGTCAACCGGGTAGAGCTGGCCGGGGAATGTGTGCGGGCCGCAGTGGAGGCGCTGGCGGTGGCCGCGCCCGGCTGGGTGCAACAGGTGCTGGAGGTGCCCGGTTGGGCCGACCGCTATCAGCCGCGGGTCGATTCCTGGCGGATGCCCACCTCCAAGACCAAGCAGGAAGAACTCGCGCGGGCCTACGGCGCTGATGGATACGCCCTGGTCGAAGCCGTGTATGCGCCGTTCTCCCCGGCCTGGCTGCGCCACCTGCCGGCAGTCGACACGCTGCGCATCATGCTGATCCAAAACTATGTCCGCACCACGGACCGGCGGGGACGGCAGGTGATCAGACGGCGGCAGGACCTCAACCAGGGCGGCGAGGGCCTGCCGCCGGGCAGATACCGGCTGGCCTCGCCGTATGACCTGGATACCCGTTGGGCGGCCAAAGGCAGCGAGCTGCTGTGGAACGGCTACAAGATGCACATCACCGAAACCTGCCACCGCAGCGCCGATGCCCACGATGGAGCCGATGGCACCGGCACCACCGGCCTCGACGCCGCCCTCGGCACCAACCTCGGCACAAGACCGCCGAATCTGATCACGAACGTGGCCACCACCGACGCCACCGTGCCCGACACGGCGATGACCGAGACCATCCACCAGCACCTGGCCCGGCGCGGCCTGCTGCCCGCCGAGCATTACCTGGACGCCGGGTACTCCTCTGCCGAACTTGTTGTCGCCGCCCGTGAGCAACACCAGATGACGGTGGTCACGCCCTTGCGGCCCGACAACTCCCTCCAGGCTCGCACCCGCAACGGCTACGACCGCACCGCCTTCACCATCGACTGGGACCAGAAGCAGGTCACCTGCCCGCAAGGACAGACCAGCACTTCCTGGACACCCTGCCGACAAAAAGACCGCCCGATGATCGTGGCCGCCTTCCCCCTCAACACCTGCCGCCCCTGCCCAGTGCGGACCTCATGCACCAGCGCCCAGCACAGCGGCCGCCACCTCACCCTGCACCCACGAGCGATCCAGGAAACCCTCGACGCCGCCCGCACCGAACAAACCACGCCCGCCTGGCACGACCGATACGCCCTCCGGTGCGGCATCGAAGCCACCATCCACCAAGCCGTCACCGTCACCGGCCTGCGCCGCGCCCGCTACCGCGGCATCAAGAAAGTCCACCTCGAACACATCGTCTCCGCGATCGCGGTCAACCTGATCCGCCTGGACGCCTGGTGGAACGGCCGCCCTCTGCAGCGCAAACGCACCAGTCACCTGGCCCGACTCGAACCAGCCCTGACCGCCTGAAATGAGTTAACCAGCAGGGTC
>NZ_JBFAMX010001100.1:0-1929 GCF_040659615.1 Nonomuraea sp. NPDC049784 | reverse complement strand
GCCTCGTACGCGCCGCGCAGCGTCGTACGCCATGCCTGCGGATCGGCGATCGCCTGGGCGACGTTCCCGGTCATCGTCACCAGGTCGATCTGCATGGGCGGCAGGTCCCCCGCGTCGCCGTCGAGCCAGCGCACCCGCTCCGCGCCCGGCTTGCCACGCGCGACGTCGACGGACGCCCGCGCGGGATCGATCCCGGTGACCGTAATCCCTCGCTCGGCGAGCAGCAGCGCGAACACGCCCGTACCGCACCCGATGTCCAGCACGGACCGCGCGCCGAACTCCTCCGCCATCGCGAGATACGCGTCGAGATCGCTGCGGTCCGGATCGAGTGGGTCGTAGATGGCGGCGAGGCGCGGATGCCCGAAAGTCGCGTCAACCATGGAGGCGAACGTATGTGGCCCCGAGCCCGCGCGGCCACTGCTTTTTCGGGTTACGGCGCCAAGCGGGCGCGGCGAAGTGCACCGCTGATCCCGGCGCCCCTATCGGGCACGGCCGTACCGAAGCGAACCTCGGCCAGGCCGCTTAGGAGTTGTCTTCAATGTCACGCCCACATCAGGAGCGAGACAAGGGTGACGGCCGCTTGGTAGGACTCGGCGGTCTTGTCGTAGCGGGTCGCGATGCCACGCCACTGCTTGAGGCGCTTGAAGCACCGTTCCACGACGTTGCGCTGCTTGTAGAGCTGCTTGTCGAAGCGGGGCGGGCGTCCGCCTCGGCTGCCGCGGCGGGCCCGGTTGCGCTTCTGGTCGGCCCGCTCGGGAATGGTGTGGGCGATGCCGCGCGACCATGATCCACTACTCAAGATCAATTGAAGACACGCCCTCTAGGCCACCGCGACTTGGCGGCGGTACCGGCCGGGCGCCACGCCGAACTCCCGCTTGAAGGCGTTGCCGAAGGCGAACTCCGACCCGTACCCCACTCGCTCGGCCACCTCCGCCACCGACGCGTCGGACTCGCGCAGCATGCGCGCCCCGCTCATCAGCCGCCACCAGGTCAGGTACGCCAGCGGCGGCTGCCCGACCAGCCCCGTGAAGCGGCGGGCGAAGCCGGCGCGCGACATGCCCGCGTGGGCGCCGAGCGACTCGACCGTCCAGCGGCGGGCCGGGTCGCGGTGGATGGCGTCGAGCGCGCGGCCGATACCGGGGTCGGCCAGCGCGGCGGCCCAGCCGGACAGCGTGCAGGGCTCGTCCTGAGTCTCGAAGTAGGCCCGCAGGACGTACAGCTGCAACATGTCGAGCAGGGACGACACGACGGTGTCCGTGCCGGGACGGGGGGTGTCGATCTCGGCGGCCAGCAGCTCGACTGCGGCCCGCAGCTCCGGGTGGCTGCCGAGCGTCGCGGGCAGGTGAATCACGCCGGGCAGCGAGTCCAGGATCGGGTGCGTCCTGTCGAGGTCGAGCCGGTAGCCGCAGGACAGGGTCACCGTCTCGGGCCCGGCGCCGCCGAAATCGGCCGAGGCGAACAGCTCGGAATGCGGGTCGCAGTCCGACTCGACCAGCGGCCGCGCGGGATCGTCGGCCAGCCCGAACGAGTCGCCGTGCGGCAGGAACGCCAGGTCGCCCACGCTCAGCGGAACGGGCTCGCCATCCTGGGGGATGAGCCAGCAGGATCCGCGCAGCACCACCTGGAAACCGGCGAACCCAGGCGCCGCGCGGAACGAAATGCCCCAGGGCGCCCGCCAGGAGACGCGGGCGGAGGTGGGGCGCCCGCACCGCATGAAGGCCACCACGTCGCTCAGCACATCCATGCGTTGAGTCTATGGCCTGAGACGCTGGCGTATAAATGTTGGACAGCAGCGCATTCACTATCTCAGTAGGTCTCCCTACGGTGGTTCGCATAACCGATTGAGGGAGCATTGACATGCTGAAGGTAGGCATCATCCTGGGCAGCACCCGTCCCGGCCGCAACGGCGAGGTTGTGGCGCACTGGGTC
>NZ_JBFAMX010001099.1:0-1932 GCF_040659615.1 Nonomuraea sp. NPDC049784 | reverse complement strand
CGCTCCCGCACTCTGGGAAACGATCAGCGCTACGCCGGGAAGCGATCTTCTCGACCGTTCTTCCGGCCCAGGTCGGGGCTATTCGTGAACACCCCACCAGGGGCCGTTCTTGAGACGGCCGGACTGAAGTTGACGGGATCCCGTCTGATCATTGCGATCGGGCGGGATCTTGTCGTTTCAGAGGTTTCCGAATCGGGTTCGTCCTGGTCTGGGAACTGCGGAACGGGCATCTGGGAAGGCTCGGGTGGTGTCAGGCCGCTGGTGGAGGACCGAGATCCGGCCGTTGGGCATGGCGAAGCCGACGGTGGGCGAGGCGCTGCGGCGGGGTGGCGGGTTTTGCGGCTTATGGGGTGGGTGGTGGCCTGCTCTGGCCTGCGTGTGGTGTGCCGTCGAAGGCCTCGGCCGGAGTCTGCGGAGTGTCGGCGAGGGTGACGGGCTCGTCTTGAGGCTCGTGGATGTGGCACCACTGATCGAGGAACTGGTCGTTGGCGACCGCGACGAGCAACGCGACCAGGATGGTCTGGGCGACGCGTCCGTGGGCGAGCCGGTTCTTGGGATCGCCGAGATCAAGATCGTGTCCCTTGATCCTGCCGTTGAGGCCCTCGGTGTTGGCCCGGACGGACTTGTAGGTTCCGATCCAGGCAGGAGTGAGGTAGGCCACGTCCTGGCGGAACTTGTCGAGGTGGCCGAGGTCGTCCTTGCGGACGGTGATGGTGTGCTGATGGCAGATCCT
This sequence comes from Nonomuraea sp. NPDC049784, assembly GCF_040659615.1. Taxonomy (NCBI): domain Bacteria; kingdom Bacillati; phylum Actinomycetota; class Actinomycetes; order Streptosporangiales; family Streptosporangiaceae; genus Nonomuraea; species Nonomuraea sp. NPDC049784. Next base: position 1,199 of record NZ_JBFAMX010001099.1, on the reverse strand, counting down.
CGGCAGCTCGCCGGCCTTCAGGTCGGGCTGTGGGGGAAGGACGCGGGGTTTGGCCGCCGGGTGAGCGCCTCGTTGCCGGGTGTTGGTGAGGTCGACTGCGGCGGGCCGGTTGGGTCCGCGCTGGTGGAGGCGGTTGAAGCGGGGGCAGGTGACCGACGGGGAGGTGCCTGCTGCCGGGCACTGAAAGCGGAGGGCGCCGTCTGCGTTCGCGTTTTGTTTGAGGCGCAGCAAGTATGGCTCTCGCGCGCTGATGAGCGCGGTGAGTTCTTTCGATGGGGTGCGGATGGCGGCGTCGTCCAGGCCGGTGGTGGCCTGCGCGAGCCTGTCGGGCATCAGCGGGCAGGCCGGGGAGCCGTCGATGAGCAGGGCGCCGTGGGCGCTGCCCTGCACTCCCCGTTGATCCACTTTGTAATCGAGGGCGAGTTTGTAGCCGAGTTCGCGTGCGGGTTGGGCGAAGTGAGCGGGTTGCTGGTTGGTGTAGGCGCGGTCGACGACGGCGAAGGCGGCGGGCAGGCCGAGCCCGGTCAGTGGGCGCAGAGTGGTGATGGCGTCGGCGCCGATGCGTTTGTGCGGGGTGTCGAGGACCAGGCCGAGTGCCAGGTGCGGGAAGGAACCGAGCACGGAGCGGGTGCGGGCGGCGACGGTGAGGGTGGCGCTGTAGCCGTATTCGGGTGGGTCGTTGCCGGCCGAGTGGTGCCGGCCTGCGGTGATTTCGGTGGAGGCGATGAGTTCGCCGGTGGAGCGGCGGGCGTGGGGTGGGCGGGCGAAGACCGGGGTGGCGGTGGTGTTGATGCCGATATCGCCGCGGAAGTGGCGGAGGTAGCCCCGCCCTTTGGCCCAGCGCACCGGGGTGAGCACCAGCGCGGTGACGATGTCCTGCAGCAGTTCCCGCTTGCGCGCGTGTGCTGGGTCGTCATCCTCCCAGGCGGTGGCCAGCGTGTCGGCCTGGTGCTGGGGCAGGCGGACGCGCCGATCGTGGCGGGCTGGATCCAGCACGGTGGTCAGCCGGTCGAAGGCCCGGTAGAAGCGGCGAGAAGAGGCGAGCACCTGGTGGACATCTTTGGGGTTGATGTCGGGCAGGCCGAGCCGATGGCGTGCGGCGGCGGTCAGGCAGAACGCGGCGATCCGCCATGCCTCGACGAGCGTGGCCTTGCCGGTGTGGTTGATGGACAGCAGCAGGCAGGTCAGCACCGCGGCGA
>NZ_JBFAMX010001098.1:0-1952 GCF_040659615.1 Nonomuraea sp. NPDC049784 | reverse complement strand
CCGCCAGTTCGCGCTCACCGAGGCCAGGCTGGCGCTGGCGATGATCCTGCGCCGCTTCGCGATCTCCGACCCGAACGTCTACCGCATGAAGATCAAGCAGACGCTCACGCTCAAGCCGGACGGGTTCACACTGAGGGTCCGCGAGCGGCGCGCGCACGAGCGGGCCGTCGTCGTGGCCCCTGAGGTCGAGGAGAGCGAGCAGCAGGAGATCGCCGTCACCGGCGTCCCGCTCACCGTCGCGTACGGCTCCAACCTCGGCACCAGCTCCGACATCGCCGAACGCCTGGCCGAGCGGGCCGGTCGCGCGGGCTTCGCCACCACGCTGACCACGCTCGACGACATGACGCCCCCGAGCGAGGGCCTGCTGGTCGTGGTGTCCTCCTCCTACAACGGCAAGGCCCCCGACAACGCCCAGCGCTTCGACGCGCTCGAGACGTTGCCCGACCTGTCCGGTGTCCACCTGGCCGTGCTGGGCTGCGGGAACACGCAGTGGCCCACGTACCAGGAGTTCCCGCGGCGCGCGTACGAGAAGCTGACCGCCGCGGGGGCCGTGCCGCTGATCGAGCGCGGCGAGGCCGACGCGGACGGCGACTTCGACGGCGACGTGTCCGCGTGGACCGCCAAGCTGTGGGCCGCGCTGGCCGAGGAGTACAGCGCCTCCACCGACAGCGCTGGGCCGCGCTACGAGATGGAGGTGCTCAGCGAGGCCGAGGTCCGGCCGGCCGTCGTCTCCTCGCGGGCCTTCCCGCTGACCGTCGTCTCCAACGAGGAGCTGACCGGCGACCCCACCGGGCTCTGGGACTTCTCGATCGAGGCGCCGCGTCCCGGCGTGCGCTCGATCGTGGCCAGGCTGCCCGAAGGCGTCACGTACTCGGCGGGCGACCACGTGGCCGTCTTCGCCAAGAACGACCCCGAGCTGGTGGAGTGGGCGCTGCGCTGCCTGCGCGTCCCCCGGGAGCAGGTCGTACGGCTGCGCGCCGCCGGATCCACCCACCTGCCCGTGGACACGCCGGTCACGGCGGGCCTGCTGTTGACCGAGTTCGCCGAGCTGCAGGACGTGGCCACCAGGGCAGACCTCGAGGCGCTGGCCGCCCACACCGAATGCCCGTGGACCGGCGGTCAGCTCGCCGAGCTGACCGCCGGCTACGCCGACGAGATCCTCGCCAAGCGCGTCTCCCCGCTGGCGCTGCTCGAGCGCTTCCCGGCGATCTCTCTGCCGCTGCCGGTGTTCCTGGAGATGGCCGGGCCCATCAAGCCGCGCTACTACTCGGTCTCGTCCTCACCGCTGGCGGACCCCGGTCTGGTGCGGCTCACCGTCGGACTGGTCGAGGGCCCCGCCTGGTCGGGCACGGGCACCTACCAGGGCATGTGCTCGGCCTACCTCGCCTCCCTGAAGGAGGGCGAGGTGTTCTACGGCTACATCCGCGTGCCCGCGCCGCCGTTCCGGCTGCCGGACGACCCGGCCACGCCGGTGATCCTCGTCGGCCCCGGCACCGGCTTCGCCCCCCTGCGAGGCTTCCTCGAGGAGCGCTTGCTGACGGGCGCCTCCGGCCGGGCCGCGATCTTCACCGGGTGCCGCCACCCTCAGCACGATCAGCTGTACGCCGACGACCTCGCCCGCTGGGACGTGCCGGCACACGCCGCGTACTCCGCCGTGCCGGGGCACCCGTACCGGTTCGTCCAGGACGCCCTCGCCGCGCACGCCGACGAGGTGTGGGAGCTGCTCTCGGAGGGCGCCCACGTGTACGTGTGCGGCGACGGGCTGCGGATGGCTCCGGCGGTGCGGCAGGCGCTGCTGGACATCCACCGGGAGCGGACGGGGCAGGACGGCGCCGAGTGGCTGGCCGGGCTGGAGGCGGCGGGGCGCTACCAGCAGGACGTGTTCGCCTGACGGCCCAGGACGCACCCGGCCCGCCACCCGGCCCCACCTTTCGCGGTGGCGCCGGGTGGCG
>NZ_JBFAMX010001097.1:0-1955 GCF_040659615.1 Nonomuraea sp. NPDC049784 | reverse complement strand
CACCGCCGAACTCGACATCCACGCCACCACCTCCAACGGCGACATCACCGCCCGCAGCCGGTGACCCGCAGCCTCCAAAGGAGAGGTAGACCAAGTACGGGAGAAAGGGGCAGTGTCCCGTCCCGCCCGGGAGAAGCGGCTGGTCAGTGGGTACGTCGTGGTGGGACGAGGTGAACCGTGCCCGTGGCGATGGCTTCGGGGGCGAGGAACAACGGGACGGTCATCAGCGGTAACTGCGTCTGGCTGTGAACGCCGCATGTGAACGGAACAGGTCCAGCCAATGGGCCGGCCAGGTCGCAAGGGCGATGATCGCCATGATCATCAGGTGGATGGGCGCGGAGACGCTCTCGTAGATCGGGTCGTGGTTGACGATGTGGGTGGTGACCGCGCCGGTCAGGACCAGCACCAGCGTCGAGGCGCCCAGAAACTTGTAGCGCCTGTCCGGCAGTACGAGCAGGATCGCGCAGATGAGTTCGATCGCGCCGACGGCGAAGCGTGCGTAGGGCGGGTAGCCCCAGTCGGCGAACTTCACCGAGTACGCCGGTCCGAAGAACGTCGGGCCCGGCCAGTACTTGGTCACCGCGCCGATGACGAACTCCACGGCCAGGAACCAGTAGAGCAGCGTCAGCAGCCGACGCGGCCAGACGCGGGTGACGGTGGTTGATGTGGCGGTCATGCTGGGTCTCCTTTGATGGTGACGGGGGGTGGATCAGGATCAAGGCGGTGCCGTACGCGCATCGGGGCCGGTACAGGCACGGCGTTGCTCCGGCGACCGGCCGTGCGGTGGTGTGATCTCGAAAGGTCACCGCCGCGGGCGAGTGCGGCCCGCTCGGCGTCGGTGTAGAAAGGCGCCTCCTGCCAGGCGGCCACATTCGCGATACGGTCCTCGCTCTCCTCCGCCTTCTTCAGGTTCCGTATGTGGGAGTACACGCATGCGCTGCACCCGTTGATCTGGCTGGCACGCAGCGCGGTCAGCTCCAGCACCTCCTGGGATGCGCCGGCGGAGTACACGCCCTTGAGCATGGTCTGGATCCCCTTGAGGCCGTCGGGCAGCACATAGGCCGGGTTCTTCATGCGAGCTTCCATCGCTGCTCTCCTTCGAAAGACGCCGAGGCACTTGCCCCGGCCCTGCCGGTGGTAGGTCACCCCACTGACCCGCCTCCCGCGCTGGATGTGACAGACCACGCGAGGGTGGATCTGTGTCACATCGGCTTGGGTGCGCGGGTCAATGAGGTGACCGATGCGAAGGAGAACGTGACCGGTGAACGAAGATGAGTTTCTGGCGGCGCGGTTCGAGGAGCACCGGCCACGCCTGCGCGCCGTGGCCCTGCGGGTGCTGGGCTCGGCGAGCGAGGCCGATGATGCCGTGCAGGAAGCGTGGCTGCGGCTCAGCCGCACCGACACCGCCGACGTGGACAACCTTGCCGGGTGGCTCACCACAGTGGTGGCGCGGGTGTCGCTGAACATGTTGCGCTCCCGCGGCACCCGCCGCGAGGACCTCTGGGACAGCCACCACACCGTCCAGGCCGGCGCCGGCCAGGATGGCGCCGACCCCGAGCACCAGGCGGAGCTGGCCGACTCGGTCGGCCTGGCGCTGCTGGTGGTCCTGGACACGCTGAACCCCGCCGAACGACTGGCGTTCGTGCTGCACGACATGTTCGCGGTGCCGTTCGAGGAGATCGCCCCGATCGTGGAGCGCACCCCAGCCGCCGCCCGCCAGCTCGCCAGCCGCGCCCGCCGCCGAGTGCAGGGTGCCACAGCGGTCGGCGAACCAGACGCCGCCCGCCACCACCAGCTCGTCGCGGCCTTCCTGGCTGCCTCACGCGGCGGCGACTTCGACGGGCTGCTCGCACTGCTGGCCTCCGATGCCGTGCTGCGCAGCGACCCCGCAGCCGCGCGGTCGGGCGTGAGCCCAGCCCGTGGTGCACACGCCGTGGCCCGCAGCTTCGCCGGAC
>NZ_JBFAMX010001096.1:0-1959 GCF_040659615.1 Nonomuraea sp. NPDC049784 | reverse complement strand
TGACCGGCGTGGTCAAGGCCATCGCGATGCTCGCCGGGCGGCACGCCCTCGTGGGGTACGTGTCCCGCACCCGCCATGGTGATCTTGACGTTCTCGATGCTCTTGTTGACGACCCGCAGCGCGTTGGTGAGGGCGGCGAGCACGCAGATCGCCGTGCCGTGCTGGTCGTCGTGGAAGACGGGGATGTCGAGCAGCTCGCGCAGCCGCCGCTCGATCTCGAAGCAGCGCGGCGCGCCGATGTCCTCCAGGTTGATCCCGCCGAACCCGGGCGCGATCACCTGCACCGTGCGGACGATCTCGTCAACGTCCTGCGTGTCGAGGCAGATCGGCCAGGCGTCGATGCCCGCGAACCTTTTGAACAGCGCCGCCTTGCCCTCCATCACCGGCAGCGCGGCCTCGGGGCCGATGTTGCCCAGCCCCAGCACGGCCGAGCCGTCGGTGACGACGGCCACCGTGTTGCGCTTGATGGTCAGGCGCCTGGCGTCCTCCTTGTTGCGCGCGATGGCCATCGACACGCGCGCCACGCCCGGCGTGTACGCCATGGACAGCTCGTCGCGGTTGCGCAGCGGCACCTTCGACTTCATCTCGATCTTGCCGCCGAGGTGCATGAGGAACGTGCGGTCGGACACCTTGTGGATGACGACGCCCTCGACCGCCTCGAGCTGGTCGACGATGGTCTGGGCGTGGTCGGTGTCCCTGGCGGCGCAGGTCACGTCGATGCGGAGCTTCTCATGGCCCGCGTTGCTCACGTCGAGGGCGGTGACGACACCCCCTGCCGACTCTACGGCGTGGGTGAGCTGGCTGACGGCCTTGCCGCCGGCCGGCACCTCGAGACGCACAGTGATGGAGTACGACACACTCGGGACGGTCGCCACGTCAATCGCTCCTTCGGGACTGACCAAGAATTCCCCCATGATAGGGCTCCCCAGGTCAATCCAGTGCCTCGGCCGCCGCGACGATCAGATCGACGCATGTCGGAACGGGGATCGTGGTGCTGTCGATGACCAGGTGATATTGACAGGGATCCGTCGGATCGACCCTGTAGAAGTGGCGCACGTAGGCCACCCTGGCGCGGTCGTTGTCCTCGATGATCTTGCGGGCCTCGCGCTCGCTCATCCCCCCGAGCGTGGCCGTCTGCCGGATCCTGCGCTTGACCGGCGCGTCGAGCCTGACGTGCAGCGCGCCCGGGTGGTCGGCCAGCACCACGGCCCCCGCCCGGCCGAGGAACACCCCGCCCTGATCGAGGGCCATGTCTTTGAGCATGCGTTCGGTACGGCGGACGAACTCCTCGGGCGCGAGCGGCATCGCGCCCGGCACGTACATGTCCACGCCGCCGAATGTGACCGTGGGCAGCCGCATCGCTCCCGAGAGCAGCCTGCCGAGGCCGTGTTCGGCCCGGTCGTCGTGGGCCAGCGCCTCCTCGAGCGTGCAGCCCAGCTCCTGGGCCACGGCGCTGGGGATGGCGCGGTCGACGAAGGGCACACCGATACGCTCCGCGACGGCCGGGCCGATCTGACTGCCGGCCGTGCCGTATGTCGCGGATATGGTGACGACCCGCATAGACCCAGGTTAGAACAGTGCGCTTGCCAAAGCTCTACGTGCTCTCGCCAAAGATGGGTCTTCGGCCGGCAACGCGTCGAACAAGCCGAGCAGGTGACGCCTGGCCTTGTCTCGCTCGTCGCCCGAGGTGCGCTTGACCACGGCGATGACGCGGTCGAACGCCTCGTCGACCGAGCCGGACAACATCTCCAGGTCGGCGGCGAGCAGCTGCGCGTCGATGTCGGCCGGGTCCTGCAGTCGTCGCTGGACGGCGGCGGGGTCGGCCTCCTCGGTGCGCTTGATCAGGTTGACGCCGGCGAGACCCATCTTGGCGTCCTCGTTGCCCGGCGCGCGGGCCAGCAGCCGCTGGTAGGCCGCCGCCGCCGCGTCGAGGTCGCCGTTCTCGATGGCCTGCTCGGC
>NZ_JBFAMX010001095.1:0-1961 GCF_040659615.1 Nonomuraea sp. NPDC049784 | reverse complement strand
GCAATACGGCCGCAACGAGCTGCGACGGCGCGGCGCACGGCGCTGGCCGGGCGAGTTGGGACGTCAGTTCACCCATCCGCTCGCCCTGCTGCTGTGGGTCACAGCGGCGTTGCTGCTGATCGTCGGTTCGCTGGTCGTCGCGGCCGCCGTCGTGCTGATCATCGTGCTGAACGCCGTTTTCGCCTTCGTTCAGGAGATCGAGGCCGAGCGAGCGGTGGAGGCACTGGCGGAGTACATCCCCCAGCGGGCGAAGGTCGCGCGTGACGGGTCCACCCGCGAGATCGACAACGCGCAGTTGGCTGAGCTGGGGCAAGCGTTACCCACGTCATCGCATCAGATCACCAGCGGTCGGGCAGGCCTCCAGCGTGATGCGGTCCAGCCGGACCGCATCGGACTGGCGAGGGGACCGGGGCTGAATGTGACGGACGAAGCGAGGACAGACCGCGAAACACCGATCGTGCGCCGCCGCGAGATGCTCAGTTTGCCCGTCGCCTTGGCCTGCGGCTCGGCGGTGCTGACCGGGTGCGGCACCACGCAGCAAGCCAGCAGCGCTGCAACGCCCACGCCGACCCCCAGCCAGGAACAGGCCCCCGAAGTGCCGGTAACGCCACCGGAAGACCTCATGCGCGAGCACGGGGTCCTCAAACGCGTCCTGTTGATCTACCGGGAGGGCATCCGGCGGATCAACGCCGGCGAGCAGGTGCCCGCGCAGCCCTTGCACGCCGGGGCCGGCATCATCCGCACCTTCATCGAGGAGTACCACGAGCAGCTCGAAGAACGATACGTCTTCCCACGCCTGGTCAAGGCCGGCAAGCTCACCGACACCGTCTCGGTGCTAGTCCAGCAGCACCAGCGCGGGCGTGTCCTGACCGGCCGCATCCTGGACGCCACCGCCAAACCCACTCCCCACCAGGCCCGTCGCGACCTGGTCGCCAATATGGCCGCCTTCATCCGCATGTATGAGCCGCACGAGGCCCGCGAGGACACCGTCGTCTTCCCCGCCATGCGAGACGTCATCCCGTCCAAGGAGTTCGCCGAGATGGCCGAGACCTTCGAAGACGAGGAGCACCGTCGTTTCGGCGCGGCCGGCTTCACCGGCATTGTCGGGCAGGTGGCCGACATCGAAAAGACGCTCGGCATCTACGACCTGAACCAGTTCACACCTCGCGTATGACGATCCCCGGGTCGGACGCTGGAGGCGAGCCCAAGACACTCCGGGCACAGGTGCGCTGAGGCAGTCACCACGCTCAGGGCTCAAGCAGTACCCGGTGGTCGGTCCGCCTCGGGCAGCACCTCACGCGCCAACTCCAGCAACGCCCTGCGGTCCCCAACCAGCGCCGCCACGCCCGCCTCGGTGGCCCGGTAGATCCGCCGTACCCGGCCCTCACTACCTCCTGTCGCGAGGACAGCAACCCGTCGGCCTCCAGCCGATGCAGCGTCGGATACAGCGTGCCAGGACTGATCGCATAGCCGTGCCGCTTGAGCTCCTCGGTCATCCACGCCCCGTGAATGTCCTGCTCGGCAGCATGGTGCAGGATGTGCAGCCGCACCGCCCCGCGCTGGAACTGACCCGGCCATCCCCGAAGGACTCGAATGGAAGCAAAGTTTCGTCATGTCCCACCTGGCCATGGCGGGGCCGGCGCACGTGCCAGGGGGACAGAGCCGCAGGTAGGAGTATGTGAGTGTGTGTCCGATAACAAGGAAACGGGCATGAAGAAATCCGTGAAGCGACCCTTTCGATGCATTTCGCGCCCTAGCTGAGCGACGCGGGCGGCCAGGTGTCCGCCTGATCGAGGCTCTTGCCGAAGGTGCTGCGGAGCATGTGGAAGGGCCTGAGAGCTGGGCGCCGGAGGTGGCCAGGCGGTTCAGGCTGCCCGCGGCGGCAGGGTTGGGTCCCGCCACCTTCTACGCGGACCTGGCCGTGCCGCACGGGCGCCGGCACGTGCGGGTCTGCGCCGCGA
>NZ_JBFAMX010001094.1:0-1966 GCF_040659615.1 Nonomuraea sp. NPDC049784 | reverse complement strand
TGCTACTCGAAGGATCACGCGATGGCCGTCTTCATTTCACGACGCCACGCCTGTGACCAGGCCAAACTCGTACACCACTCCCGCGGACGCAACCCGGACCGGTGGTCGCGACCCCACGTGGACACCCAAACTGGCGTGACCATTGACGGTGGGCCGGAAGCTCACACGTCCCTCGCAACGGCAAGGATCCGCTCATGCCGCGAGTCGCGCCCCTCTCGTCACGGCATCACCATGGGCGTGAACGGGCGCGGATCGCCGCCACGTTCCGAGAGTGCTTGTGCTGCAGCTGCCGGCTGGGAGCCGCAGCACCGTCACGCACGGAGAAGAGCTCAGGTGCTCACCTCGATGGCGTGGTCACCAGCGCACGGGGACTTCGCGCAGGCCGCCGACCACGAGGCCGTCCACCCGGTCCAGCTCCTCGACGGGCACGGCGAGTTCCAGGGAGGGCAGCTTGCGCAGCAGTACCTCCAGGACGACCTGCAGCTCGGTGCGGGCCAGGGACTGGCCGAGGCAGGAGTGGGCACCCGAGCCGAAGGCCAGGTGCGGGTTCGGGCTGCGGCTCAGGTCCATGTCGTCGGCTTGGTCGAAGACGCCCTCGTCGCGGTTGGCGGCGGCCATGCTGCAGATGACCGTCGTCCCGCGGGGCAGCACCGTGCCGCTGACCTCGATCTCGTCCTTCAGGTAGCGCGGCAGTCCGAAGCCGGAGTTGGCGTCGAAGCGCAGCGACTCCTCCACCGCGGAGCGCACCAGCGACGGGTCGGCCAGCAGCCGCTCCCAGTGGGCGCGGTCGGCCAGCAGCATGCTGACCATCTTGCCGATCATGTTGGCGGTGGTCTCGTGCCCGGCGACCAGCAGCGCCATGCCGGTAACCAGCAGCTCCAGGTCGGACAGGCCCTCACCTTCGGTGGCGCTCTCCTTGATCAGCTCGCTGAGGAGGTCGTCGCCCGGCTCGGCACGCTTGCCGGCCACGTGGTCGGACATGTACTGGAAGAACGCGGCCTGGGCGGCGTCGATCTCCGCCTGGCCGAACTTGGTGAGGTTGAGCAGCGTGTCGGACCAGTAGGCGAAGCGGTCCCGGTCGGCCGCGGGGACTCCGAGCAGGTCGCAGATGACGTACACGGGCAGCGGGAAGCCCAGGGACGCCTTGAGGTCGCCGGGCCGGCCACGCTTGACCATGTCGTCGATGAGCTGCTCGGCGATCTCCGTCATGGCGGGCCGCAGGGCGGCCATGCGCTTGGCGGTGAAGTACTTGCCGATCAGGCGCCGCCAGCGCAGGTGTCCCTCGCCGCTGTCGGGGATGATTGCCGCCATCTCGCTGCCGAACAGCCCGCCGTCGTCGTTGGCCGACAGCCGGGCCGCGTCGGGGGCGTTCAGCAGGCGGGTGAAGCGAGGGTCGGCCAGCACCTGCTTGACGTCCTCATAGCGGGTCAGCAGCTTGGCCTCGTCGCCGCTGGGCAACTTGATGCGCGCCACCGGGCACCCCTGGCGCAGCTCCGCCCACTCCGCGGGCGGCTCCAGCGCCGCCTCACTCGGCATCGGGTAGTTCAGGACCTGCTCGCTCTGGCTCATGCGGTATCTCCTCGGAAGAGTTTCATGGGTGCCACCCCAGGCGGGGTGAGCGGCCTTGTTGCCGGGGCGACGCGGTCGGCGGAGGTATGGCCGGTCAAGTGCGCGTCCTTTCGATCGGAGCGGGCGACGGCGCGCTCTGGCGATGTAGGCCCAGGCCATGCGGGTGACGTGCGGTAATGACCGGACTATATCGTCCGGTTGTTACCGTAGCTCTTGCCTTCAACGCGTGTCGAGCGAGAACCGGGAGCTTGCGGCCGACGAACCGGACGATACAGTCCGGTTGCTACTGTAGCTCCCATGTCCCACGCGCGCCGACCCAACAGAGGCCCCAGCGCCGCGGCCGAGAACCGGGCGGCGTTGATCGCGGCGGCCCGCGAGCTGTTCGCGACCGACGGAT
>NZ_JBFAMX010001093.1:0-1972 GCF_040659615.1 Nonomuraea sp. NPDC049784 | reverse complement strand
GCGGGCGAAAGGCCCGTTGGGGGCGCGCAGTTCCCGCAGGACGGGGTCGAGCGAGTCGCGGTGCCAGCTGTCCGGTCCGGTGAAACCGCCCGCTTCTGGGTCGGTGCGTTCTTGAAAGGCAAGCCACAGGGCGTGCAGACGGTTGACGGCTTCGGGATGCTCCCACCACAGGGGGCACCACGGTGCGGTGGAGCTGGGGATGCGATCACTGAGATATTCGGGGATGAGAAGGTGCTCGACCCACTGCTGCAGCAGCGACAGTTCCTCCTCGTACTCAGCTGGGCCGAGCCGGAGGATGAGAACGGGTCCTGCCGGAGGCGGGTCGGGCTGTCCGCCCTCGTGCGAGTCGGCGCCGGCGACGTCGGGAACCGGGGTGGTGGGCCAGTCGAAGAAGAAGTCCAGCGGTTCTTGCTGTGGCCCGGAAGGATCGGGGCTGTCGTTCGGGTCTTCGGGCAGGTCGGTCATGGCACCTTCTTTCGCTGGGCTCGGCGGGTGATCTGCTCCTGGATGTTGGCGGCGGTGGCACCGAGCCGGCGACCGAAGGGGTCCGCCATCCAGGGCCGCAGCCTGATGTCCACGGGACGGATACCGGTAAGCAGCAAGATCGCGGTGAATTTTTTCAAGGCGCGGATGTCCGCGGGGGTGTAGATGCGCTCCTTGCGGGTCGAGCGGGAGACGCTACGCCCACTGGCGCTGTGCGAGACGCTGGACTCGACCACCTTGTGGTGACCGACCAGCCGGCTGATCTTTTCCGCGTGGTCGGAGTCATCGATGCCGGCCCCGAGGATCTTCACCGTCGAGGCCGACCACAAGGCGTCCATGCCGGGTCCACCCCAGACCCGCACGCCCTGCTGATAGGACTGCAAGATCGTGATGACGGGGATGCCGGTGCCGCCCAGGAAGGAGTACAAGTCCGGCAGGTCTTCGATGGGGGCCACGTTCGCGGCCTCATCCAGGACGATCACGAGAGGCGGGTCGGTGCGTCCTCCGGCGCGTTCGGCGGCGGCGATGCCCGCTTGCAGCACCGCGTCGGCGAGCGCTGCGACCAACGGTGCTGCTCCGTTGCGGCCCTTCTTGCTGAACAAGTACAACGTGTCGGTGGAGGCCACGAACCGGTCGGGGTCGAAGACAGGCTGGCTGGGCGCCGGGGTGATCCACTGGTTGATGACCGGATCCAGCAACGCGGCAACGGTCTGGGCCGCAGTGTCGTAGACGCCACCGCGGGTTTCGGGCGGGAGTTGCACCGTATGCTCGAGCTGCCCTGCCATGCCCACGGCGCCGCAGGCCCGCAACGCGTCGATGGGGTCCTGCTCGGCGGGGTTGGCCAGCCATTCCAGCACCTGGTGGATGGTGGCGCCGTCCAGGTTGGCGGCCGCGTGGAACAGGCTGGCCAACAGGTTGCCGGCTGCGAGCGCCCAGTAGTTGCCGCGCTCGTTCGCCGAGAAGCTTGTCGTGATGAAGTGGCTGGCCAGGCGGCGGGCACCCTCGACGGTGCGGGCGGTTTTGAGCATGTCCCACCAGAATTCCTGCGGATGGTGGCAGATCTGCTGAGGATCGAAGACCCACAGGGTGCCGCGCGCGGCGCGCGGGGCCGCGGTGGTGGTGAGGGCGTCCGGGCGGATGCTGGTGACCACGGTTGCTCCGGGCGCACGGATGGCGCTCTGCGCGATGATCGTCGTGGTCTTTCCCGACCGGGGGCCCATGAACGCCAAGACGACGTCCTCCCAGCTGGCGCGCAATTCGATGCCCTCGTGATTGCCGATGAGGATCCCGGCCTCATCCGGAGGGATCCGCTTGAGCGTGCGCAGGGACGGCCGCAGCCGGCGCGCCTTGCGTGCTGCGCCTCGGTAGGTGTACTCGCGCAGGTCACGCAGTCCGGCCATGCCGTGCCCGGGAGCCAGCCACCGGTAGCTGGTCAGGGCGAGCGGGGCAAGCACTGCGGCGCCGACGCTCGCCGTCACCGCGATCCCGC
>NZ_JBFAMX010001092.1:0-1973 GCF_040659615.1 Nonomuraea sp. NPDC049784 | reverse complement strand
AGGAACCCGGCGCGTTCGGCCGGGCCCAGGGCGGCGGCATCGACCCCCAGCTTTCCGGCCGCGTGCACGACGACGTCGAGATCCCCGGCGTCGTCGAGGGCCGCGACCAGCAGCATCGTCTGGCTGTCCGGCGGCAGGACGGCGATCCGTGCCTCGTACGCCTCCTGGATCCGGCGCGGTAGCGGCAGCGGTTCCTGTGCGTGCTGGAGCGAATCGGGCAGCCGGGGCAGCTCGATCAGAGCGAGCGGGTTTCCGCCGCTCGCGGCGAGGATCTTCTCCCGTACGGCGGGGCCCAGCCCGGGCGTGTGCTCGTGCAGCAGGTCGTCGGCGGCCGGCCGGTCGAGGCCTTGGAGCCGTAACTCGGGCACCCCGGGCGCGTGGAACCCGTCCCTGGCCGCGAACAGCAGCGCGATCCCCTCCGAGTGCAGCCGCCTGGCCGCGAACAGCAGCGCCTCGGCCGACGACCGGTCCATCCACTGGGCGTCGTCGACCAGGCAGAGCAGCGGGCCGTCCTCGGCCAGCTCGGTGAGCAGCGACAGGGCGGCCAGGCCGATGAGGAACCGGTCCTCAGGGGCGGCGGCCAGGCCGAACGCGCCCTCCAGCGCCCTCGCCTGCGGCGCGGGGAGCCTGCCGATCCGGTCGAGGGCCGGGCGGAGCAGCAGGTGGAGCGCCGCGAAGGGCAGCTCGGCCTCGGTCTCGATGCCGGTGCCGCGCAGCTGTCGCATGTCCTCCGACGACCGGGCGGCGTGCTCGAGGAGCGCGGACTTGCCGATCCCGGGCTCGCCTCGCAGGATCAGGCTCCCGCTCCGGCCGCCCCCGGCCTGCGCGATCAGCGCCTCGATCTCCGCCTGTTCCCGCTCCCGCCCCCACAGCACCATCGGAATCTACCGTCGCCGCCGGACGAGCTGACAGGCGGCACCAGTCAATCGTCCGATACCGGGCGGACGCCCCCGATCCCTAACGTCGTACCGCCAGGCGGGGTCCGAGACGCAAGGGAGAAGCGTGTGGATTTCTTGATCTTTCTGCTGTTATTCGCCGTGCTGTGCGGCGGGCTCGACCACTGGGCCACCCGTATCCCCAGGAAGGGGCACTGAATGTTCGTCGGACACTTCGGACTGGCCGCCGCGGTCAAGGCCACCCAGCAGCGCGTCCCGCTGTGGTCGCTCATGCTCGCCACGCAGTTCCTCGACGTCGTCTTCGTGGTCCTGTACCTGGCGGGAGGAATCGAGTCCTTCCGGGCCGTCGCCCCGGGGACATACGGCGAGGCCCTGATCGACGCGCAGTACACCCACTCGCTGCTGGGTGCGTTGCTGCTTTCCGCGCTGTACGGCGGACTCAGCGCATGGCGGTGGGGCCGCAAGACCGGGTTGGTGCTGGGCGCGGTGGTGTTCAGCCACTGGCTGCTCGACCTGGTCGTCCACCGCGCCGACCTGCCCCTGCTGCCCGGCAACGCCGGCGGCCTGCCGCTGCTCGGCCTCGGACTGTGGCAGACCCCCTGGGCCACGGCCGCCGTCGAGGGGGTCCTCCTGGTGGCCGGAGCCATCCTGTACTTCCGCTCGGTATGGCGACGCGCACCCGGCACCTGGCGCGCGATCGTCTCCGGCAGCGTCATGACGCTGCTGCTCGTCCTGGGCCTCGCCGTCGATGTCCTCAGTTAGGAAAGGTGCTGACATGTTCATCGACGTACCGGGCGGTCGCCTGGCCTACGACTCCGTCGGAGAAGGTCCGCTCATCGTGTGCGTACCCGGTCTGGGAGACACCCGCGAGGCCTACCGATTCCTGCGCCTGCCACTGGTGGAGGCGGGGTACCGGGTGGTGACGACGGACCTGCGGGGCCACGGGGAGTCGTCGGCGGGGTGGGACGACTACTCCCAGTCCGCGGTGGGCGGCGAGGGGGTCAGACGGCGGCGTGGAGCCAGCGGACCGGGGCGCCGTCGCCCGCGTACCGGAACGGCTCCAGCTCCTCGTCCCAG
>NZ_JBFAMX010001091.1:0-1977 GCF_040659615.1 Nonomuraea sp. NPDC049784 | reverse complement strand
GGCGGTCAGCAGCGGCTCGGCCGTGCTCGGCCACCCGTTGCTCGATGAGCGCCTATCCGGATACGCCAGCGTGTTGATTGGTGGCTTGGGCGTGGCCGCGCTGCTGGCCACCGCGATCCTTATCCACGCCCTGTCGGCCGTACGCCGAAGCGTGGCAGCCCCTGTGGCCGTGCCGGTGATGGTCGTGCCCGCTGTGACGGCGGAAGATCAAGTTGCCGTGTTGCGCAGCCTCCTGGCCGAGGTTCGATGCGAGGTCGCGCAGATGCACGACGAGGTCAGCGTCGCACTCGCCCGGCAGCAGGCCACCGCCCAGGGCAGCACTGACGTGGAACGGCTCGCCGCGGGTCCGCACTTGGACGACAACGGTTCCCTTGCTCAGGAGCGGTCATGGTGAGCGCGGACCTGGCCCAGGTTGTCGCGCGCATCTGTGCGCGGATCGCGCCGGAGACGACCGCTCGGGTCGAGATGCTGGCAGGCGGCAGCGTTCGCGTCGAGAGCGATCCCGCTCTGGAGGCTCGCATGCGCTGGGCGGGCGAGCATCGGCTGCTGCGCGAGCTGCGGCTGGTCGGCTGGCAGGTTGTCCGGGACCGGCGCGGCCACCTGCAGGTCGGCGGATGGAGCACGATCAACTTGGCTCATCGGGCGCAGACGCTGAATGTTGCCGCGCAGGCCATGGGTGAGGTGGCGCCGACTCTTGCGTTGCTGCTGGTTGCCGTTGACGACTACCACCGGGTCTATCGCCGCGCCGGCGTGGCCGAGGCGGCTGCGGCCGCTGGAGCGGTCGTCGTCGACTGGTACCAGCGCTGGCCACGACGGCTTGCCGATCTGGAAGGGCTCGATCGCCAGGCCGATGGTCTCATTGCCTACGTGCTGCTGCAGCGCTGCCAGGAACTGGAGCAGCACGTCGTGGCGCTCAGCCAGATCCACCGCCGGATTGCCGCCGACGCCGCAAGCTGCCTCGGTGAGCTGATGCCGCGCTGGGGGAGCGGTGGCGAGATCAGCGCACAGCTCATGCAGCGGGCCCGCCAGCGTTTCGCCGACGAACTGCCCCCCTGCACGGCCACCTTCACCCTCAACGGGAGGAGGACGTGATGGCGTGGCTTCTGCTGGCCCTGGCGATCGCCATCGAGATCGCCTGCTCCACCGCGCTCAAGGCCGCATCCCAAGGGGGCACCTCGGGTTCCCCTGCTGTGTACACCGGGCTGGCCTTGGCCGGGGTGGTGCTCTCGTACCTCCTCATGAGCAGCGCCCTGCGCCTACACATGGAGATCGGCACCGCCTACGCCATCTGGTCCGGGGTCGGCACCGCGGCGATCGCCCTCATCGGCATCGTCACCTTCGGCGAGTCCATCAACGCGGCAAAGACATGCGCACTCATCTTCATCATCATCGGTGTCGTCCTGCTGCAGCTGGCTCCCCAAACTCGCACCACCGCCACCGCGATAACACCGACGCCCCCACCTCGGCCAGCGGTGGCGGTGGTGCGACCCCACACAATCGCCGACGTCACCGCGGCTATGACCGACCTAGCCGCAGCACTATCGCAGCTAGCACGCGGGCCCAGGCCGGTGGAGGCGGCCTCGGCCGCGAGTCCACATCTGCAGGTGCTGCCCCGCGAACTCACCAGGACGCAGGGCGTTGAGGTCTTCGATCAACGGTCCGTCGCCCCCGTGCGCGTACCCGCTGACGGGCGGACGCTGCCCCGCGCTGTGACCGGCGATGGCGCCAATTCTCGCCCGTCCACCGTGCCCGCCGTGCTGTACATGCACCTGCCCATCCAGTCGCAGCTGCGGCCGGCCACCACCCGCAGGCCTTTCTGCCATCTGTCCGACCGTCTTTCGCCGATCGACAACCCCTAGGACTGTCATGACCCCTCGCTCGCGCATAACGCCGCCCGGCTCACGTCTGCTCGACGCCTCCGTCTCTTCCTGGCAACCACGCATGGCCACCTCCCAGCGCGGCACCTCCTGCCGCAGC
>NZ_JBFAMX010001090.1:0-1981 GCF_040659615.1 Nonomuraea sp. NPDC049784 | reverse complement strand
CATGACGCCGTCCCGGTCCAGCGGCCCCGGGCAGGCCAGGCCCACCCCGATCACCTTGTCGTCCGCCACCCCCGTCTCCCGCAGGATCCGCCGCGCCGCCCTGGCCATCTGCCGGATCACCGACTCGGGCTCGAGCCCGGGCCGCACGGGCAGGTGCAGCCGTGCGACCGGCCGCCCCGCCAGGTCGGCCAGCACGCACGAGAGCTCCTTGGGGTCGAAGTGCACCCCGACCGCGTATCCGGCGCCGGGGTCCACGCGCAGGATCGTGCGCGGCTTGCCGCCGCGTGACGGCACGGACCCGTCCTCCACGACGAGCCCCTCCTCCAGCAGCCTGCGCACGATCACCGATACGGTCTGCGCGGTCAGCCTGGTGCGGGCGGCGATCTGGACCCGGCTGATGCCGTCGGACACCTGGATCGCCTCCAGGACCACGGCTCGGTTGTAGCTCCCCACTTCCGGCAGGTTCGTGCCGCGTCGCATGTGAGCAATATCACCACAGAGTGTTGACTTAGTAAATCAAATTGATTTACGTTCACGGGCAAACCCAAGGAAACACGGGGAGACCGTGATGAAACGTGCGCTGGCCGGTTCCCTCCTCCTCTTGACAGCCGTCGCCGGGTGCGGTGCCTCACAAGACACCTCCAGCAGCGGCAAGGAACTCGAGGTCCTCTACAAGGTCGAGCCGACGTGGCCGCATCTGGAGAAGATGCTCGGCAACGCGAAGAAGCAGTACGAAGCCGCCCATCCCGGCGTCAAGATCAAGCTCACCCCCGTCCAGGGCAACAACGAGGCGTACTACACGAAGCTGGCACTCCTCAACCGCTCCCCCGACTCCGCGCCCGACCTCTACTACCACGACACGTTCCAGGTCAACGCGGACGTCGCGGCCGGCAAGCTGGCCCCGCTCGACGACTACCTGGCCAAGTGGCCCGACTGGAGCACCCAGTTCCCCGACTCGGTCAAGCAGGCCGCCAAGGGCGGCGACGGCAAGATCTACGGCGTGCCGATCAGCACGGACACGCGCGGCCTCTGGTACCAGAAGGACGTCTTCGCCAAGGCCGGGCTCCCGGTCCCGTGGGAGCCGAAGACCTGGAACGACGTGCTGACGGCGGCCCGCACGATCAAGCAGAAGCTCCCCGGCGTCGTCCCCTTCAGCATGTACTCCACGAAGATCCACGGCGAGGCGTCGACCATGCAGGGCTTCGAGATGCTCCTGTACGGCACGCCGGGCGGCACCCTCTACGACGAGACGCAGAAGAAGTGGGTGGCCGGAGGCAAGAACTTCACCGACGCCCTGACCTTCATCAACACCATCTACCGCGAGGAGCTGGGCCCGAAGCAGGCCGACGCCCACAACTCCAAGCTCGCCGACAAGAACAACTACGAGTGGTTCCCGAACGCCAAGCTGGGCATCGCGCTCGACGGGGCGTGGACCGGGGCGGCGTGGAAGCCGACCAGCACCAAGCCGTGGCCGGAGTGGAAGGACAAGATGGGCTGGACGGCCATGCCGACGCAGAACGGCGAGGCGCCGGGCGCGGTCAGCATGTCCGGCGGCTGGGTGATGGCGATGAGCGCCTACACGAAGAACAAGCAGGAGGCGTTCGACTTCATCACGACGGCCACCAACAAGGAGAACTCGATGACGTACTCGGTGGGCACGGGTGACCTGGCCGCCCGCAAGGACGTGGCCGCCGACCCCAAGTACAACGCCGAGAACCCGAGCATCAAGTTCTTCACCGACCTGGCCTCCGTCACCCATTACCGGCCGGCCTTCGAGGCGTACCCCAAGGTGTCCGCTCAGGTCCAGGAGGCCATGGAGGCGGTCACGACCGGCTCCCAGAGCCCTGAGGAGGCCACCGCGAGCTACGCCAAGGCGCTGCCGTCGGCCGTCGGCGGCCCCGACAAGGTCCTGGCCCGATGACGATCGTCACGGCCCCGTCCCCGTCCGTGACGAGCCGCCCCGGACGGGGGGGGGGACCGC
>NZ_JBFAMX010001089.1:0-1983 GCF_040659615.1 Nonomuraea sp. NPDC049784 | reverse complement strand
CCGCGCAGAGCGTGCGCGCGGCCTGCGAGGAGGGCGGGCTTCGGGGCCAAGGTCGGGCAGGGGCGCGGGGGCGAGGAGCGTGGCCAGCAGCGCGGTCACGGCCTGCACGCGGTTGGTGCTGGCCGATCCGGGCACGGGGCCGTCCGGCGTGCAGGCGACGTCGCGGCCGCGATCGTCGCGCTGGAGCCAGCCGACGCAGCGGCCGCGCACGATGACGTCGGTACGGCCGGGCACGCGCCCCTTGAGCAGGCTCCAGGCCGCTAGCGCCGTCGGCGAGGTGTCGATGATTCGGCCGCGGTCGTCGGTGAGCGGGCCAACCGTCACCGCCGCGTGCTCGGCGCCGGGAATGCCCAGCGCGGCCGCCGCGAGCCGGGCGGCGTTCACCACGTCGCGCCCGTGCGCGTCGTCGGCGGGCACAGTGGTGACGAGCCGCCCGTCACGGCCGTGAACCTGCCAGCCGTCGGGTGCGGCCTGCAGCCATCCCACCCGTTGCCCGTCGGCCAGGAACAGGAAGTCCTCGCCACCAAGCCGCACCAGGTGCAGCTCCGCCGCAGGCGCGGCTGGGGCCTGCTGGTCAACCGGATGGACCTGCTCAGGGGCTGCTGGTACCGCTGACGCGTCCTGCCCGGCGAGGCCTTCGCCGGGCGCTTCGGTGAGGGCCTGGCCGTCGTCGACGGCCGCCGTGCCTGTCTGTACCGCGTGCTGGGTCTTTTGGTAGCGGGCGTACAGGGCGATGGCGGCCAGGGCCTGGGCTTGGGTGCGGTGAGCGGCGTCGGGGCCGACGGCGTCCAGGGTGATCGGGTCGTGGCCGGGGGTCAGAGCACGCCAGCGGCCGGTGTAGCCGGTGACGTAGCCGATGGACTGGCCGTGATGGAGGAGGTGGAGCCGGTCGCTCTCGTGAGGCCAGCGGGCGGTCTGGTAGTCCTCGCCAAGCTGGGGCGCGGCACGCAACTGCGGCACGCGCGCGGACTTGTCATCCTGGTCCTCGTGGCGGTGGTCCCGGCGGCCGGTCGGTGCGCTCGCCTGATGGGAAGAGTCAGGCTCGCGCGCTGAACTCGGCGCTGTGGCGTTCGGGGACGGCGCGTGGCCTAGCTCGGGTGCGTTGATGTCGGGCCAGCGCCGGATGTAGGCGGACCAGTGGGCGGCGTAGTGGGCGCGGCCGGCCTCGGTCAGGTGGTAGCCGTCGGCAGCCTCGGCGACCAGGCCGCGGTCGTGGAGGCGCTCACGGAATTGGGCGGCCGCCCGGTGCGGGCGGTGCTGGCAGCCGGGGATGATGGTGGGCTCGCGGGTGCCGGTGGTCACGTCGACGAGGGTCTGCCACAGCGCCGGATCCTCGAGCTCCTGCAGCGCGGGCGAGCCTGGCTCGCGCAGGACGATGTGCGGGTACAGCACCCGGTACTGCTCGGCGTGGGCGGCGACGTGCTCGTGCCCGGCGGCGGTCAGCCAGCGCCGCTCACTCCTGCTCAGCTGGCCGTCCTTCGGGCAGTCCGCGGTGACGTAGCCGCAGCCGCGCCGCTCCTCCAGGTACTGCCAGGCACCCATGTGCCGGTCGATGCTCAGCCCGGCGGCACCGGCTGCGTGCAGTTCGGCCATGACGCGCCACAGCGGCTCTGACAGCAGCCCCATCGGCGGCCGCGTCGCCACAGTGGCTGCGGCGACAGGGGCGGTCGCGGGTTCGCTCGGCTCTTGCCGTGCCGAGCTCAGCGCCGCCGAGGTCGAGGTGACGGCGGCCGGTTGACCGGCAGGGCTCCCAGCGGGCGGAGGCGCAGGACGGCGGCTGCGGCGGCGGTGTTGCTCGGGGATGAGGTGGCGCCAGCGCTCCCGGGCGGACTGGCGGGTGATCCCGGCGGCCTCACCGAGCTGGGGGAAGCCAGCCAGCCCAAGCTGGCCGGCCTCGTGGGCGGCTTGGTCGGCGAGGTCGTCGGCCATCTTCTTCAGGACAGTGGCCGCGTGGATGAGGGCGAGCTGGCCGGCGGTGCGTTG
>NZ_JBFAMX010001088.1:0-1983 GCF_040659615.1 Nonomuraea sp. NPDC049784 | reverse complement strand
GCCGCGCCTGGCCCGGCGCTGCCTGAGCAGGTCCCAGCACTGGTCGAGCGCGAACTCCAGCTGCTTGATGCGCTCCTGCTCCTCGTCCGTGGTCACCTCACCCTGGGTCAGCTTGTTGCGCAGCTCGTGCTCCTCGGTGACCAGAGCACTGATCTTGGTGAGAATCTCGTCGTCCCGCATGCCTGAACTCTAGTCACTGGTCTCGTCCTGCCCCCAGCCCTGGGTCCTTTCGGCGACCTCGGCGGAAACGTGGGGGTGCGCCCGGCGGAACGTGTGACGACGCGTGATAAAACACGCCCTATGCCTGGTATTGCGCTGGTAAGGAAGCCCGGCCCCCGGATCGCCGAGGGCATCGTGACCCACATCGAGCGCGAGCCGGTCGATCCCGAACGTGCGCTTCGGCAGCACGACGCCTACGTGGCCGCGCTGGCCGCCGCCGGTTGGCGGGTCACGTACGTACCGGAGGCCGACGAGCTGCCCGACGCGCCGTTCGTGGAGGACGCCGTGGTGGTGTCGCGGCGGCTGGCCGTACTGACCAGGCCGGGGGCGCCGGAGCGGCGGCCCGAGGTGGAGTCCGTGGCGGCGGTCGTGCGGGAGTTGGGGCTCAAGGCGGTCAGGATCGCGGCGCCCGGCACGCTCGACGGGGGCGACGTACTGCAGGTCGGGCGCACCGTGTACGTCGGGAGGTCGGCGCGTACCAGCGACGACGGCATCGCCCAGCTCACGGGCCTGCTGCCGGAGCGCTGGATCGTGCCCGTGGACATGACCGGCGTGCTGCACCTGAAGTCGGCGGTGACCGCCCTGCCCGACGGGACGCTCATCGGCGACCCGCGCCACGTGGACCTGCCGGGGCTGCTGGTGCCGCCGGAGGAGGCCGGGGCGCACGTGGTGCTGCTGGGCGGCGACCATGTCCTGATGGCCGCCTCGGCACCCCAGACCGCCGCGATGCTCGAGAAGCGCGGATTTATCGTGACGAAGATTGATATTTCGGAGTTTGAGCGGTTAGAGGGGTGCGTGACCTGTCTCAGCGTGCTCGTGGCGGACTAACGGCTTCTCAGGATTTGAGACCCGGGACGGCGCATCCCGAGACGTCTGGTAGCGTGCATGGCATGCTGCGTGGGCTGCTTCTTAGCTGCCGCGGCGAGGGCCTCGCCGGCTCCCTCGCCGCGGAGCCAGTCATGCGCGTCGGCCGTTTTCTTCCGACCGACGAGGAGCCAGCAGACATGACCGCTCAGCAGCCCAGCCCCATGCCGATCCATCGCTATCAGCCTTATCAGCCCGTACGCCTGACGGACCGCACGTGGCCCGACAAGGTCATCACCAAGGCGCCCCGCTGGTGCGCGGTCGACCTGCGCGACGGCAACCAGGCCCTGATCGACCCGATGGACTCCCATCGTAAGCTCCAGATGTTCGAGCTGCTCGTACGCATGGGCTACAAGGAGATCGAGGTCGGCTTCCCGGCGGCCTCGCAGACCGACTTCGACTTCATCCGGCAGATCATCGAAGAGGACCGCATCCCCGACGACGTGGTCATCCAGGTGCTGACCCAGGCCAGGCCTGAGCTGATCGAGCGGACCTTCGAGTCCATCGAGGGCGCCAAGCAGGCCATCGTCCACCTGTACAACTCGACCTCCACCCTCCAGCGCCGCGTCGTGTTCGGCCTGGACAAGGACGGCATCACCGCCATCGCCGTCGAGGGCGCCAAGCTGGTCAAGAAGCTCGCCGACGCGACCGACGTCGACGTCTACTTCCAGTACTCTCCCGAGTCGTTCACCGGCACCGAGCTCGAATACGCCGTCGAGGTCTGCGACGCGGTCAACGACGTGTGGCAGCCCACCCCCGACCGCAAGGTCATCATCAACCTGCCCGCCACCGTCGAGATGGCCACCCCCAACGTCTACGCCGACCAGATCGAGTGGATGCACCGCCACCTCAAGCACCGCGACTCGATCGTCCTGTCCCTCCACCCGCACAACGACCGCG
>NZ_JBFAMX010001087.1:0-1991 GCF_040659615.1 Nonomuraea sp. NPDC049784 | reverse complement strand
GGACGGGACGTGGCGGCCCAGGTGGCCGTTGAAGCCGTCGACCGCGTACACGGTGAGCGCGCAGGCGACCGGAACGGACGGCAAGCAGGTCACGGGCCAGGCCAAGTTCACCACGCTCAAGCCGAAGCGGGTGCTTGAGAGCGGAATGTCGCCCCTGGACGGTGAGAAGGTCGGCGTCGGGATGCCGGTCCAGCTCCTGTTGTCGCAGCCGGTGACCGAGCAGAAGGACCGGGCCGCGGTCGAGCGGTCGCTGGCGGTGCGGATGTCCAAGCCGGTCGAGGGCGCGTGGAGCTGGGTGAGCGACCGGGAGGTCCAGTTCAGGCCGCGCGAGTACTGGCCGGTCGGCGAGAAGGTCACAGTGGTCGCACATCTGGCCGGCCTGCGTGCCGGACGGGACCTGTGGGGCACCAAGGACCGCAGCCTGACGTTCACCGTGGGGCCCGAGCACATCACGAAGGTCAGCAACGCGGACCACCAGGCGGTCGTGCGGGAGAACGGCGAGGTCGTCAAGACCATCCCGGTCAGCCTGGGGAAGCCGGGCGACGACAGCTACTCCGGCATCATGATCGCCCAGGAGAAGGCCGCGGAGACCGTCATGGACTCGGCCACCATCGGCAAGCCGGGCGAGTACCGCATCAACACCAAGTGGAACGTCAGGATGACCTACAGCGGCACGTTCTTCCACGCCGCACCCTGGTCGACCGGCGCCCAGGGCAACCGCAACGTCAGCCACGGCTGCGTGAACGCCAGCCCGGCCAACGCCCGCTGGTTCTACGAGTTCACGCAGCGGGGGGACATCATCGAGGTCACGGGGACATCGCGGAAGCTGCGGTTCGGCAACGGGCCGACGCCTTGGGCGAAGTCGTGGGAGGACTGGCTGGCGGGCAGCGCCCTCGGCAAGCCGATCAACGGATGAGCCGGGACAGGGCCGGAACCCTGCCCGTCGCCGGGCTGACCCGGTAGGGGAGACTCTCACCAGACCCGTCTGATGAGAATGAGGAGCAGGCAATGCACATCGTACGGTTCGTCAGCCCCCTGACCGACGCCCCCGCGGTCGGCGTCGACGACGGCCGGCGGGTGGTGGAGCTGTCCGGCGTCACCACCGTGGCCGAGCTGCTGCGGCTGCCGGTCGATGGGCTGCGGGAGCGGGTGGCCGGGGCGGACGGGCCGGAGCACCCCTCCGGATCCGTGCGGCGGCTCGCGCCGGTTGATGGGCAGATGGAGGTCTGGGCGGCGGGCGTGACGTACCGGCGCTCGCGCGAGGCCCGGGTGCTCGAGAGCGAGCGCGCCGCCGACGTGTACGAGCTGGTCTACGAGGCCGAGCGCCCCGAGCTGTTCTTCAAGTCGGTGGCCTGGAAGGTCTCGGGCGACGGCGGGCGCATCGCGGTGCGGTCGGACTCGGAGATCGACGTGCCGGAGCCGGAGCTCGGCCTGGTGCTGAACGCGGCCGGGGAGATCGTCGGGTACACGGTGGTCGACGACGTGAGCTCGCGCACCATCGAGGGGGTCAACCCGCTCTACCTGCCGCAGGCCAAGATCTACCTGGGCGCGTGCGCGGTCGGCCCGGCGATCAGGCCCGCGTGGGAGGTGTCCGACCCGTACGCGCTGGACATCACGCTGAGCATCGCCAGGGCGGGGGAGACGGTGTGGGACGGCAAGGCGTCCACCTCCCAGCTGAACCGCCGGCTCGACGACCTGGCGGGCTACCTCTTCCGGGCCGACCTCTTCCCCGACGGCGCCGTGCTGGCCACCGGCACCTGCCTGGTCCCCGACCTGCCGTTCACTCTGCAGGACGGCGACGCGGTGACGATCGGCATCGGCGAGGTCGGCACCCTCACGACCACTGTGGTCAAGGGCCTGGAGCCGATGCGCAGGCCGCTGTGAACGCCGTATGAACCGAGCCCGCGCCGCCAGACGGCCGGGCGGGGGCCGGGACCGAAAGGAAGAGGACACCGAAGTAATACACTCAAAAATATTTCGATATTGTTTTT
>NZ_JBFAMX010001086.1:0-1996 GCF_040659615.1 Nonomuraea sp. NPDC049784 | reverse complement strand
GGTCGTCGAGACGGCCGTGGCGGCGCCGTACCTGCTGCCGGACAACCCGAAGCTGGCCTCGGGCGAGGTGTGCGTCAGCGTGGTGCCGCCGGGGCAGGCGTACGCGGCGGACGCCGACCTGGCCGACCTGCTGGTGGTGGCGCGGGCCGGCGGCCTGCGCCTGGTCGCCAGGGAGTCCGTACGCCTCGCGCCCCGCCCCGGGGTGGATCCGTGCAGGCGGTTGTTCGAGGTGTCCTTCGACGCCTCTGAGGAACTGGGCGGCTCGGCCGTGCCGGCGCTGCGGCGGGCCACGGTGGCGACCTCCGCGCAGCTCATCGGGGTCGCCAGGGAGCTGCTCGCGGTCACCGTCGCGTACGCGCGGGTGCGCAAGCAGTTCGGCGCGGCCATCGGGTCGTTCCAGGCCGTCAAGCACCAGCTCGCGGACGTGGCCATCGCGGCCGACTTCGCCGCGCCGCTGGTACACCGGGCGGCCCTGTCGGTGGACCGGGCCGTCCCCGGCGTTGACCGTGACGTGAGCGCGGCCAAGGCCGCCGCGGGCGAGGCCGCCGTCCTGGCGGCTCGGGTGGCGTTGCAGGTGCACGGGGCGATCGGGTACACGGAGGAGCTGGATCTGCGGTTCTGGCTCGCGCGGGCCTGGTCGCTGTCCTCCGCGTACGGCACCACGGCCGTCCACCGCGAACGCCTGCGTGCCGCCGTGATGGCCGATGACCTGCGGAGGTATCCGTGAAGTTCGGCGTGCCGCTCGGGCTGCTGCATCCGGCCGCGTGGAAGGACGTGGCGGTGGCGGCGGACGAGCTGGGGTTCGAGTCGGTGTGGCTGCCCGAACACCTCGTCTTCGCCACCGACCTGTCGTCGGCCGCCTATCCGGGCACGTCCGAGCCGGGGATCAAACCCACGACGCCGCTGTTCGACGCGCCCGCGTACCTCTGCTGGCTCGCCGCCCTCACCTCCCGCGTCAAGCTCGGTACGGCGGTGCAGCTCCTCGCCCTGCGCCACCCCTTCGTGTCGGCCCGCGCGTTCGCCACCCTCGACGTGGTCTCGTCGGGACGGGCCATCTGCGGGGTCGGCGCGGGTTGGTACCGGGGGGAGTGGGAGGCGGCCGGAGTCGAGTTCCGCACTCGGGGAGCCCGGCTGGACGAGGCGATCGAGGTGGTCAGGCGGCTCTGGAGCGAGCCCGTGGTCGCCCATTCCGGGAGGTTCTACTCTTTTCCCGAGGTCGCCTTCGAGCCCAAGCCGGTGCAGCGGCGGTTGCCGGTGCTCGCGGGCGGGGAGTCGGCCGCCGCGCTGCGCCGGGCCGCCCGGCTGTGTGACGGGTGGATCAGCATGCCGCACACTCTCGAGTCGATCAAGCCGCAGCTCGACCGGCTGGGGGCGGGGGTGCCGGTGACCGCGCACGCGTACTCGCTGGCCTCGCCCGACGAGGTGCCGGCCTGGGCGGCGCTGGGTGTGGAACGCCTGATCGTACGTCCCTGGACGCGCAGCCGGGACGCGGTGTCCCGGCTGGCCGCCTTCGCCGCCGACTACGGGTTGTGACCCGGCCGGCCGCCTTTACCGCCGACTGCGGATTGTTACCCCGGCCGGCTGCCGTCGCCGCCGATTGCGGACTGTGACCTGGCTGGTCGCCTTCGCTGCCGACTACGGATTCTGCCGGGCGCCGAGGTCGGTCACGCGCGGTGCCGTCCCCGCCTTCTGGGCTGGCCCGGGGCGCTCCTGGCCGCATGGCCGGAGGCGCTGCTCCTGCCGCCCGGCTGGGCTGCCGCACTCATGTCCGGCTGGGGTGTGGCGCTCGTGCCCGCGCCGACCAACTCGCGGTCGTCGTCGCGCCGGGGCGACGGCGGGAAGGCGGTGGTGGCGGTGGGGGTGGCGTGGCGGCGGCCGGCCGGCGGATGGTCCTGAGCACCGCCGACGTGGACCCCTTGAGGGCCGGGCGCCGGTCTGCGGTGGCGGCGGCCGCGCAGGGGGAGGTCGGCGGCGAAGGCCGCCGACTCGTCGACGG
>NZ_JBFAMX010001085.1:0-1996 GCF_040659615.1 Nonomuraea sp. NPDC049784 | reverse complement strand
CGGTGGCCAGCGCCGCCGCGACCAGCTCGGCGCGGCGCGCCTTGGGCACCTTGCGCTGCTTGAGCGGGTACGCGATGTTCTCGGCGACCGTCATGTGCGGGAACAGGGCGTAATGCTGGAAGACCATGCCCATGTCCCGCTTGTGTGCCGGTGTCGCGGCGATGGCGGTGCCGTCCACGGTCAGCTCGCCGGAGGTGGGCCGGTCGAAGCCGGCGATGATGTTGAGCGTGGTCGTCTTGCCCGAGCCGCTCGGCCCGAGCAGCGTGATGAACTCGCCGGGCTTGATCGACAGCGAGACGTCGTCCACGGCGACGAAGTCACCGTAGCGCTTGGTCAGCCCGGTCAGCTCGATGCCGGCGCCGCGGGCGGCGAGATCGTTACTGGTGGACACGGGACCTCCTGGCGACGAAGAAGGTGGCGATCAGCACGAGGCTCGTGGTCAACACGATGATCATCGTGGCCGCCGCGGCGATGGTCGGGTCGGTCTCGCGGGTGACGCTCGCGTACATCTTCACCGGCAGCGTCTGCAGGTAGGGACTCTGGATGAACAGCGAGACGACCACCTCGTCGAAGCTCGTGACGAACGCGAACAGCGCGCCCGCGGCCACGCCCGGCGCGACCAGCGGCAGCGTCACGGTGCGGAACGTCGTCAGGCGTCCCGCGCCCAGGCTGGCCGCCGCGCTCTCCAGCCGCCGGTCGAACCCGCTCAGCGACGCGGTGACCGGGATCATCACGAACGGCAGCGCGAGCACGGTGTGCGCCATGACGAAGCCCATCAGCGTGCCCACGAGCTGCAGCTTCAGGAAGACGGCGTAGACGCCGATGGCCAGCACGACGCCCGGCACGATCATCGGGGCCAGCATCGACCCCTGGATCAGCGCGAGGCCGCGCATCCTGGCCCTGGTCAGGCCGAGCGCCGCAGCCGTGCCGAGCGCCGTGGCTACGATCGTGACCAACAGGCCCACTTCGATCGAGGTCCACAGGGCCGACATCCAGGCCGTGTCGCCGAAGAAGTGCTCGTACCAGCGGGTGGAGTAGCCGTCGGGCGGGAACTTGAGCGAGGCCTTCGAGGTGAAGCTGAGCGGCACCACGATCAGCGCGGGGGCCACCAGCCAGAACCCGACCAGGGCGCAGAACGCCCACAGCACCCCGCGGCCTGCACGTGCGCTCATCCGGTGACCTTCCTTCCCGCCCGGCGCAGTGTGACGCCCAGCAGCGCGATCATCGCGAGCGTGAGCCCGAGCAGGACCACGCCCATGGCGCCGCCGCGCCCCCACTTCAGCAGCCCGTTGACCTGCGTGAAGATCTGCTGCGAGAGCAGCGCGTCGGTGGGCGAGCCGAGCAGCGCGGGGGTGACGTAGAAGCCGAGCGCGCTGATGAACACGGTCAGGCAGCCCGCCGACACCCCCGGCAGGGACAGCGGCATGTACACGGTCGCGAACGCCTTGGCGGGGCGCGCCCCCATGCTGCCTGCGGCGGTGAGCAGCCGCCGGTCGATCCCGCTCATCACCGCGTAAAGCGGCAGCACCATGAACGGCATCAGCAGCTGGACCATCCCGATCACGACGCCCGCCTGGGTGCGGATCAGGCTGAACGGTCCCAGCCCGATGAGCCCCAGCGCGTCGTTGACCACGCCGGTGTCCTGCAGCAGGATCACCCACGCGAAGGTACGCACCATCAGGCTGGTCCAGAACGGCACCAGCACCAGCAGCGTCAGCACGGCCCTGGCCCGCGGCCCGGCGATCGTCATCCCGTACGCGTACGGGTACGACACGATCAGCGCGATCACCGTCACCCACAGGGCGGTGGTGAACGTGCGGCCGAGCACCCGCAGGTTCTGGGCCTCGCCGAAGAACCAGGTGAAGTTGCCGAGACCGGGTGCCGGATCGGTGAAGGCGCTGATCACCGTCGAGATCAGCGGAAACAGGAAGAAGACGGCGAGCGCCACCAGCGCCGGCAGGGCCAGGAGCGCCGGGCGGCGCTCAGGATCCGCCGG
>NZ_JBFAMX010001084.1:0-1997 GCF_040659615.1 Nonomuraea sp. NPDC049784 | reverse complement strand
CCGTTGGCGGTGGAGAAGTTGTAGACGTCGAGCACCTTGCCGGAGTGGCGGGACTTGATGCGGTAGTAGCCGCCGCCGGAGTCGACGAACTGCCACTGCTGCTGGTTCTGGTTGTTCCTGGTCCACTGGGTGATGCGGCCGCCGTCGGCGGTGGACAGGTTGTAGACGTCCAGGGCCTTGCCGCTGTTGCGGTTGACCAGGACGTACCAGGCGTTGGTGTCGACGGTGGCCGCGTTGGCGGACTGAGTCTGAAGGGCGACGAACAGGCTCGCCAGTAAGGTGGCCACCGTCGCGAGAACGGATAGGGATCTGAATTTCATGATTTGCTCCGATTTATCCGACATGGACGAGTTGCCATTGCTGGTTGGTGCCTTCCTGTGTCGACGTGTTGCGTCAGGGGGTGGTGAGGTCGAAGCGGCGCACGGTCACCGCGCCGCCGAGGGACTGGGTGGCGTAGTTGAAGATTCCGAAGCGGTAGCCCATGAAGAACTGCCAGGCGTTGTTCAATGTGAAGGCCGGGCCGAGGCTCACGAAGTTGCTGCCGTCGGTGCTGTAGGAGAAGCGGGCCTGCCTGCCGGAACCGGGCCTGATGTCGGCGTTGACCCGCAACCAGATCCGGCCGCCCGAGATGCTCGCGCTCGCCGCCTCGGCGCCGGTCCCGGTGGTCTGCCACGAACTGTTCATGGTCAGGCCGTTGGTCATCACGACCCGGTTGACGCCGTTGTCGCGCTTGACGCCGATCCAGGCCGACTGGTCACGCAGCATGGCCAGGCCTGAGCGGTCGCCGTTGGCCATCTGCGAGTAGTCGAGCTCGATCGTCGCCGTCGACGACGGGCCCTGGATGCGGTGGGTCAGCGTGTTGTGGGCGTTGTAGAGGTCGCCCGTGACGGTGACGGTCTGCAGGCGCAGGCCGTTGCCGGTGGAGAAGCGGCTGGTGTCGGGGTTGTGGTTCCACTCCCAGCGGTGCCCGAGGCTGCCCGAGGTGAAGGTGTCGGGGCCGATCATGGACGCCACGGTGCGGGTGGTCTGGATGTTCGGCTTCGGGTAGGTGACTCCCCACCCGCCGTTGACGGTCTGCACGGTCGGCCAGTCGCCGGTCCAGGTGATCGGTGCGAGCGCCGGGACGCGGCCGCCGGGGTAGGCGTCGACGAACGACATGTAGTACCAATCGCCGTTCGGGGTCTGGACGAGCCCGCCCTGGTGGGGGACGCCGCCGCCGGAGATGGGGCCGGGCAGGTCGAGCAGGACCTGGCGCATCTCGTACGGGCCCCACGGCGAGGTGGAGCGGAGCACGTACTGGCCGTTGGCGGGGCGGGTCAGCCAGATGTAGTAGTAGCCGTTCCGCTTGTAGAAGCGGGAGCCCTCCAGTGTGCCGACGTTGCTCGGGGTCTGGAACACCTGCTGGGCGCGCACCTGGCTGAGCCCGTCGGCCGAGAGCTGGGCGACGCTGATGGTGCCGTTGCCGTAGGCGACGTACATGGTGTCGTCGGTGTCGATCAGCAGGCCGGCGTCGTAGTAGCAGTTGTTGATCTGCGAGCGCTTGGTCCACGTGCCGTCGACGGCGGAGGCGGTGTAGACGTAGGTCCGGTTGAACTCGACGCAGCCGATCCAGTAGTAGGTGCTGTTGCTCGTGCGGTAGTTAAAGGCCGAGGCCCAGATGCCCTTCACGTACGCCCGGCCGCCGTTGAGGTCGTAGGCGCCCGAGTCGAAGTCGAGCCTCGGGACCGAGTGGCCGGCGTACTCCCAGTCGACCAGGTTGTAGGAGCGCAGGATCGGCGCGCCTGGCGAGTAGTGCATCGTCGAGGCCGAGTAGTAGTAGGCGTCGCCGACCCGGATGATGTCGCCGTCGGCGAAGTCCTGCCAGACGGCCGGGTTGGTGTAGGTGCCGCCCGGATCAGGGTTGCCGCCGTCGACCCGGACGAGTTGCCATTGCTGGTTGTTGCCGCCCCAGTCGTCGTACTGGACGATGTTGGCGCCGTCGGCGGTGGAGGCGCCCT
>NZ_JBFAMX010001083.1:0-2002 GCF_040659615.1 Nonomuraea sp. NPDC049784 | reverse complement strand
GGCCGGGGCTGTCCAGGCCGCTGCTGTCGTGGCTGAAGCGGGCGGGGGAGCACATCGTGGTGGCGCCCGACCTGGCCCGCTGGCCCGACCCGACCCGGTCGGCCACGCAGGTGGCGCAGGCCGTGGAGATCCCGGTGGCCGCCGGCGACGACACGTGGCTGCACGCCTGGCGGCAGGCCGACCTGGCGGTCAGGTCGTCGATGGACGCGGTGCTGGACGCGTCCGGCACGAGCGAGCCGCGCCTGGCGAGGGACCTGGTCGACTCGCTGCCGAACGGCGCGCTGCTGTTCTGCGGCTCCTCGATGCCCATCCGCGACCTGGATCAGGCGATGCGGCCACGGCGCGGCATCAGGCTGATGGCCAGCAGGGGCGCCTCCGGCATCGACGGCGTGGTGTCCGCGGCGATGGGGGCGGCGCTGGCGCACAACGGGCCCTCCTACGCGCTGATCGGCGACCTGTCGTTCCTGCACGACCAGAACGGGCTGATCTTGGGGCCGCGCGAGCCCCGTCCCGACCTGTGCTACGTGGTCGTCAACAACGACGGCGGCGGCATCTTCTCGCTGCTGCCCCAGGCGGCGGTGCGCGACCCGTTCGAGCGGGTGTTCGGCACGCCGCACGGGGTGGACCTCGGCTATGTGGCGGCCGCGACGGGCACGCCGTACACGCTGGTGGGGGACATCAGCGACCTGCCCAAGGCGCTGCGCGGGGAGGGGCCGCGCGTGGTGGAGGTGCGCACCGACCGCGAGGAGAACGCGATCGTGCACGCCCGTCTGCGGGAGGTCGCGCAGGAGGCCGTCCACTCCTTCCTCGACGACCAGCACTGATCGGCTCCACCGGCGTCGCCGCATCACCCATGACCTCCCGCGGGGACCCCGCCGAAGTGCGGCGGGTGAGGGAGAGGAGCAGGTCGGCCGCGCTGACGTGCGGCGAAGAGCGGCCTAGGCGCCGAGCGCGTCGAGGAGGCGGTTGAGCGGGCTGTCCAGGCCGTAGCGGTCGGCGAGCCGCACGAGGGCCTCCGGGTCGCGCGGCTTGGCCGGCAGGGTGAGGTCGGCGGGCGGCAGCGGCGCGTCGGGGGCCACCTTGACGACGGCGGGGGCGGCGCGCAGGTAGTCGCGGGCGGCGGCCAGGCGGGTGCGGCTGCCCGCGGGGAAGCCGTCGGTGGCGCCCGCGTCGAGGGCTTCGAGCAGGGCGTCGAGCGAGCCGAAGCGGGTGATGAGGGCGGCGGCGGTCTTCTCGCCGACGCCGGCGACGCCGGGCAGGCCGTCGCTGGGGTCACCGCGCAGAGTGGCGAAGTCGGCGTAGGCGCGCCCGGGGATGCCGTATTTGGCGGTCACGAACGCCTCGTCCACGATCTGCAGGTTGCGGATGCCGCGGGCGGTGTAGAGGACGCGTACGGGGCGGGCGTCGTCGACGAGCTGGAACAGGTCGCGGTCGCCGGTCACGATGTCGACGGCGCCCGTGGCCTGGTGGGTGAGGGTGCCGATCACGTCGTCGGCCTCGAAGCCGGGCGACTCCAGGCGGGCGATGCCGACGGCGTCGAGCACCTCCTGGATGACCGCGATCTGCGGGACGAGCGCCTCCGGCACCTCTTCGGCGTCGCCGTGGGCGACCCGGTGCGCCTTGTACGTCGGGATCGCGTTGACGCGGAAGGCCGGTCGCCAGTCGGCGTCCATGGTGGCCGCGAGCGCGGTGGGGGAGTGCTGGCGGACAAGGGTGGCGATCATGTCGATGAGGCCGCGTACGGCGTTGACCGGGGAGCCATCGGGGGCCTTGATCGACTCTGGCACGCCGAAGAAGGCGCGGAAGTAGAGCGACGGGGTGTCGAGAAGCATCAGCACGCGTCTATGGTCGCACCCCTGACAAGCCCTTACCCGCTTCGCCCGGGTACGGCCACCGCCAGGAGGCAGGCGTCGTCCTCGGGGTTCGGGCCGCCGATGTCGGCCAGGAGATGGTCGAGCCCGGCGTCGAGGTCGCGGGCGGGCACGTCGCGGGCGGCTGCCAG
>NZ_JBFAMX010001082.1:0-2002 GCF_040659615.1 Nonomuraea sp. NPDC049784 | reverse complement strand
GTACCGCAACCTCCTGGACGGCGTCGAGCCCCCGCGCACGGCCACCCACCGCAACCCGTTCAGGGAGTGGATCGGCGCCCTGATCAGGGCAGACGTGTACGGCTGGGCCAACCCGGGCGACCCGGCCACGGCCGCGGAGCACGCCTGGCGCGACGCCCGGCTCACGCACACCGCGAACGGGATCTACGGGGCGATGTTCGTGGCCGCGATGTGCGCCGCCTCGATGGTCGCCACGGACGTGGCGGAGGTCGTACGGGCGGGCCTCGCCGTGGTGCCGGAGCGCTCGCGCCTGCACGAGGCGGTGCGTCTGGCCGCGGCCGACGCCGCACGCGAGGACGACTTCGAGCGTGTCATCGACCTCCTGCACGAACGCCATGGCACCCTGCACTGGGTGCACACCATCAACAACGCCGCGCTCATCGCCGCCACGCTCATCCACGGCCGGGGCGACTTCACCGCCACCATCGCCGGAGCGGTCGCCGGGGGCTGGGACACCGACTCCGCCGGGGCCACCGCCGGGTCCATCGCGGGTGCGCTCAACGCGGGCGTGCCGGACCGGTGGCGCATGCGAAACAGCCTGGCCAGCAGCTTGACCGGGTTCGACGGAGTGGGGCTGGACACGCTGGCCGACCGCACACGGGAGATGATGAGGGCATGATCTCGGTTTTCGGCAGCGCCAACATGGACCTCGTCGCGTACGTCTCCGAAGCGCCCAAGCGGGGCGAAACGGTGACGGGGCACCGGTTCAGGACCGTGCCCGGCGGCAAGGGCGCCAACCAGGCCATCGCCGCCGCCCGCGCGGGCGCGCAGGTGGCGTTCCTCGGGGCGGTGGGCGACGACGGGTTCGGGGCGGAGATGCGCGCCACGCTGGTGGAGGCCGGGGTCGACGTACGCGGCCTGCGTCAGGTGCCCGGGCCCAGCGGCATCGCCCACATCGTGGTCGACGACGCGGGCGGCAACTCGATCATTGTCGTCCCCGGCGCGAACGGCACGGTGACCGGTCCCTCAGGCGAGGACCTGGCCGCCATCGCGCGTTCGGAGGCGCTGCTGCTCCAGCTCGAGCTGCCCATGGAGGCCGTCGTCGGAGCCGCCCAGGCCGCCCAGGTCTCCGGCGTGCCGGTCTTCCTCACCCCCGCCCCCGCGCGGCCGCTGCCGGACGAGCTGCTCGACGCCGTCACGACGATCGTCCCGAACGAGCACGAGGCCGCCGCCATCACCGGCGCCGCCGACCCGGAGGCCGCCCTCGACGCGCTGCTGGAGCGGGTCGAGGAGGCGGTGATCACACTCGGCTCCGAGGGCGCGCTGTACGGGTCGAGGTCGGGGGAGCGGCTGCGGGTGCCGGCCGTGAAGGTGGAGGCGGTGGACACGACGGCGGCGGGCGACACGTTCGTGGGCGCGCTGGCCGTGGCCAGGTCGGAGGGGCAGGGCATGGCGGAAGCCCTGGCCTTCGCGTCCGCGGCGGCGGCGCTGTCGGTGCAGCGAGAGGGAGCCAGCACCTCGATGCCGGCCCGGCACGAGATCGAGAACGCCCTCCCGTAACGTCAGTCCCGCCCGTACCTCAGCAGCGAGGTGTGGACCCAGTAGATGCTCATTTCGTGCTCCTTTCGTCGTTCTCGTGACCGGGTCGGAGCGGCCCGCGTGCTCTCTACAGCCCTCCTGAAGATTCTTTCTCGTGTGTCCAGCGGAGCCTGACCGGCGCGGCGGGCCGTACGCCGGCCAGGAGATCGGGCAGCAGCCCGGCCAGGCCGGGCGGGAACACCCGCTCCTCGGTGGCGGCCAGCTCGCCGGCGCTCCACCAGCGGTTGCCGTGCCGGAAGTCCTCCGTCTCGTAGTCCTCCAGGGCGGTGGGCGCGACGGTCGCGGACGCCACTCGGGCGAAGAAGTACGTGTGCAGGGAGTAGAAGTGCCGGCCCAGATTGGACCACTCGCCCTCGTTCACCGCCACGGGGTCGCCGAGGTCCGCGGGGCCCAGCACGTGGCCGGTCTCCTCCAGCGCCTCGCG
>NZ_JBFAMX010001081.1:0-2008 GCF_040659615.1 Nonomuraea sp. NPDC049784 | reverse complement strand
GAACTCCCAGCAGCCCGCCGGCTGCGACCATCAGCCTGCCGTACTCGACGCAGCCGCGTAACCCCCGAGAGATTTACGCAGATGACCACTTAGCCACGTCGAACGCGCTGCCTCGACGGCTGGGTGTGTGGACTCCAGCAAACCGATACAAGCCCGGCACCATCCACCTTCCCCTGCCGGTGGTCCCGGAAGGTGATGGCGGAGGCATTCGACACGGTTCCAACGGGTGCCTTGAACTGTCGTCGCTTCGGCTGAATCCGTGCGGGCTGGCGGCTGCAAGCGCTGCATGGGCCGGCCGTCTCCACGAATAGTTGCCAGGCGTTCAGATCCTTGCACGGCAGGAACTCGCATGTTCCTCACGCGGTGTTGCTGTACACGCTGTGCGAACAACTAGAAGACGGGATGCCCGACCCCGGCGTGAGTCGCCGGCCGGAATCGTCAGAAACGGTAGTGCGCGACCGTGGTGCCCAGCCTGGAGAAGGCCGCGCTGAGCGCCGACAGGCGGGTCCACAGGCGCAGGGCCGTCGGGAACTGGTCGACCTCGGGCTCCCGGGTGAGCAGGATGTGCCGGATCAGGGTCAGTCGCGGGTTCCACCGTACGGGGTCGAGGCGGTCGAAGCCGGGGGACTTGAAGAGGGGGACCAGGAACCGGCTGCCGGAGTAGTGTCTCGCGGCCCAGACGGTGAATCGGGTGTAGACGTTGAACGCGATCTCCCCACTGGGAAAATGGCTGGTGAGACGGTCCAGCAGCGTGATCATCTCTTCCTGGGAGAGGAAGGGCAGCACGCCGTCGGCGACGATCACGGCGGGACGGTCGGCGGGCAGCGCCTCCAGCCAGCCGGGCTCGGTCAGGTCCGCGCCGATGGTGTGCGTGTGCGGCCGCTCCGGGATGATCCGGTGCCGGGCGTCCACGACCTCGGGAAAGTCGACGTCGTACCAGTCCGCTGTCGATGGAGGGTCGATGCGGAGGGCTCGGGTGTCGAGGCCGGCTCCCAGGTCGATGCCGATCGCGTCGGGGTGGCGGGCGATGAACCGCTGCGCGATCTCGTCCAGTTTCTTGGCGCGCTGGGCGACGTCGATGGCCGAGGCCGCGCTCCAGCGGAGTTTGCGGTGGTCGTAGCCGGTCTTGTGGATGATCTCGTAGGCCATGCGGTCGCCGAGTATGGGGCTTGGCAGGCGGCTGTCGAGCGCCCGGCCGCACAGCGTCACCCACAGGGTTTCCTGCAGCGGGGTCAGTGTAGGAAGGGTCACTCCCATGATGTCCTCCAGGCTCAGATGGTGGGCATGTCGCGTCGGGTGAATCCGGCCAGGCCGGCCGCGACGAGGGCCGCCGCGACGGCGGTCATGACGATCAGTGGGGTGGCCGTCATGACCCCGCCGGGAAGTTTCGGTACGTGCTCGAAGACCGACAGGTCGATGACCCACTGGTCGAGCTGCAACTCCAGGCCGACCCAGCCGAACAACATGCTCACCATGGCCACCGCGAACGTGCCGGCGACCAGCCGAGGCAGCAGCCCGAACAGCGCGAACGCGACCCCGGTGAACACCCACACCACAGGGAGTTGCACGAGAGCGGCGGCTAGGAGGCGGGACAGCTCACGGGCGACGTCGCCGGTGTTGAGTCCGTGCGCCAGACCGGCGGCCGTCCCGAAGGCGATCAACCCGAGCGCCGGGCCGAGCAGTATGAACGCGAAGTGGCTGCCCGCCCAGCGCAGCCGGCGCACCGGGGTGGCCAGCAGGGGCTCGGCCCGCCCGTCGCGCTCTTCGTTCCTGAGCAGCAGCGCGGCCTGGATGGCGAAGCAGGCGCTGACCAGGCCGAGCATGGTCATCATGGGGGCGAGGAACTGGTCGACGAGCGTGCCGGGACCGCCGAGCCGGGCCAGCGCCTCTCGGGCCGCGGCGCCGCCGTTGTCCATCAGCGTCCCAAGGCTCGCCGACATCGCGCCGCCCACGAGCCCGACCACGGCGAGTCCGGCGATCCTGCTGATCAGCGGCCCGCGGTGCAGCC
>NZ_JBFAMX010001080.1:0-2013 GCF_040659615.1 Nonomuraea sp. NPDC049784 | reverse complement strand
GTCGTGCTGCCGGCCGTCCCACGACAGCAGCGCGCCGCGCAGGCCGTCGCCGTCCAGCACGGGCGCCAGCGTGCGGGTGCGGGCCGCGTTCAGCCGGGTGGGCCCGGGCAGCAGCCTGCGCGGCGTGCGCGCGGCGGCCCGCAGGCTGTCGCCGAGCCGGTAGCCGCTCATCACCAGGGCCGCCTGCCGCCGCGAGACCTCCTTGGTGAGCGGCAGCAGGTACGGGTGCGCCGCGACCAGGTGCGGAGCGGTCGTGCGGAGCAGGATGCCGCGCTCGACCGCGCTCTCGTAGGCCACGTCCACCTGCCCCTTGGCCAGGTAGCGCAGGCCGCCGTGAATCATCTTGGAGCTCCACCTGGACGTCCCGAACGCCAGGTCGTGCGCGTCGATCGCCGCTACGCTCAACCCTCGGGACGCGGCGTCGAGCGCGGCGCCCGCGCCCGTCGCGCCGAGCCCCACCACGAGCACGTCCAGCCGTTCCTCCGCGACCTGGCGGAGCTCACGGGATCGTCTGCGGGCGTTCAGTGAGCTATCCAAGGTAGGCCTCCAGCATGGCGGCGAGCTCGTCGTCGAGCTCGTCCAGGGTCACGGGGCCGAGCATCGTGGGCGCCGACAGCAGGAACGACTGCGCCGCCAGTAGCACCGCGCGCGCTTTTCGCGGGTCGCCGACCGCGCGCTCGAGGACGTCGAGTACGGCCTCCTGGCTCGCGCCCCTCCGGTCGAGCAGGTACGGCATGAGCAGCTCGGGATCGGCCTCCACGATCTTCCGCCACAACGGGTGCGCGCGCAGCTCCCGTACCCCCGCGACGACCGCTCGCACCGGGTCGGACAAGTCGAGCCCCTCGACCACCCGCACCCACTCCCTGGTCATCAGGTCCGCGACCAGCGTGCGTACGTCGGGCCAGCGGCGGTAGATCGTCATCCGCGACACCCCGGCCCTGCGTGCCACGTCCGTGAGCGTCGTCCTGCGCACCCCGTACGCGAGCACGCAGTCGCGGGCCGCGTCCAGAACGCCGTCATTGTGACGATTCAACGTCATGTGTCACAGTGTAAGCGTGCCTAGAGAACCGATGTTGTGGTCCGGCTGGGGCGATCCCGCCAAGGCCCGCGAGCTGCCTGAGCAGGTTCGCCGGCTGCTGCACGACTTCCTCGGCGTGCGCGCGCCCGGCGCCCCGGCGGTCGCCCTGGAGTCGGTGCGCCTGCCGCCGGTCGCCCTGCCCGGGCCGCTGGTCGACGCGCTGGCCAAGATCGTCGGCTCCGCCCACGTGCTGACCTCGCACGAGGCGCGCGTACGCCACACCCGCGGCAAGTCCACACCTGACCTGCTGCGGATGCGCACGGGGGACGGCTCCGACGCTCCCGACGCGGTGGTGCTGCCCGGCTCGCACGAGGAGGTGGCCGAGCTGCTGCGGGTGTGCTCCGCGGAGCGCGTCGCCGTGGTGCCCTTCGGCGGCGGCACCTCCGTGGTGGGCGGGCTCGCGGCCGCCCGCTCCGGCTTCGCCGGGGTGATCGCGCTCGACCTGGGACGGCTCGACCGGCTGCTCTCCGTGGACCTGGAGTCTCTCGTGGCCTCGTTCGAGCCGGGGGTGCGCGCTCCCGAGGCCGAACGGCTGCTCGCCGGGAGCGGGCTGACGCTGGGACACTTCCCCCAGTCCTTCGAGTACGCCACGCTCGGCGGCTTCGCGGCGGCCCGCTCCAGCGGGCAGGCCTCAGCCGGGTACGGGCGCTTCGACGACATGGTCATGGGCCTCACTCTGGCCACGCCGTCGGGCACCCTGGACCTCGGGCGCGCCCCCAAGTCGGCGGCCGGGCCCGATCTGCGCCAGCTCGTGCTCGGCTCCGAGGGTGCCTTCGGCGTGATCACGTCGCTCAGGCTGCGCGTGCGGCGGGCTCCCGCCGAGCGCCGGTACGAAGGCTGGCGGTTCGGGACGTTCGCGGAGGGATCGGCGGCCGTGCGCGCGCTCGCCCAGGAAGGGCCGCTGCCCACCGTGCTGCGGCTGTCGGACGAGACCG
>NZ_JBFAMX010001079.1:0-2014 GCF_040659615.1 Nonomuraea sp. NPDC049784 | reverse complement strand
GCCCCCCCGGCGCCCTGTGCCGGTGGGTCCGACCGGCAGGCGTACGTCATCTACACCTCCGGGTCGACGGGCCGGCCCAAGGGGGTGGTCGTGTCGCACCGCAACCTGCTGAACTTCCTCGGCTCCATGGGAGAGCGGCCCGGACTGGACGCCGGCGACGTGCTGCTCGCCGTCACCACGCTCGGGTTCGACATCGCCGGGCTGGAGCTGTACCTCCCGCTGACGCGCGGTGCGCGTGTCGTGGTGGCCGACCGCACGGTCACCACAACGCCCGGGCTGCTGGCCGCCGAGATCGAACGGCACGGCGTGACCGTGATGCAGGCCACGCCCGCGACCTGGCGGATGCTCGTCGACGACGGCTGGCGGGGAGCCCCCGGGCTGCGCGCCTGGTGTGGCGGCGAGGCGCTCTCGCCCGCGCTCGCCGACGAGATCCGCGCCAGGACGGCGGGCCTCTGGAACCTGTACGGCCCGACCGAGACCACCATCTGGTCCTCCCTGCACGAAGTGCCGGAAGGGCAGGCGCCGATGCTCGGCCGCCCGATCGCCAACACCCGGATGTACGTGCTCGACCGCGACCTGCTGCCCGCCCCCGCCGGCGTGCCCGGCGAGCTGTTCATCGGCGGCGCGGGCCTGGCCCGAGGGTACGGAGGCCGGCCCGAGCTGACCGCCGAGCGCTTCATCGCGGACCCGTTCGCCGGCGACGGGTCGCGGTTGTACCGCACCGGCGACCGCGTCAGATGGCGGGCCGACGGTGAGCTGGAATTCCTCGGCCGCGCCGACCACCAGGTCAAGATCCGCGGGCACCGGATCGAGCCGGGGGAGATCGAGGCCGCCCTGGTGGCGCACCCGGCCGTCGCGGCCGCCACGGTGGTCACCCGCGACGACGACGGCGACACCCGGCTGGTCGCCTACCTCATCCCCGCCGACCCTGCCGCTGGAACCCCATCGGCGGGCGAGTTGCGCGCTCTCCTGCGGACCACGCTGCCCGACTACATGGTCCCCTCGGCGTTCGCCGAACTCAGTGCGTTCCCGCTCACGCCGAACGGCAAGCTCGACCGCGCCGCCCTGCCCGACCCGGGACACTCGGAGTCGGCCGCGGGCAGCGCAGCGCCCCGGACCCCGGCCGAAGAGGTCCTGGCAGGCATCTGGGCGCAGGTCCTCGACGTGGCCGAGGTCGGTGTCACCGACAACTTCTTCGACCTGGGCGGCCACTCGCTCACGGCCATCAAGGTCATCTCCCGGGTGCGGGCGGCCTTCCAGTCGGAGCTGCCGCTGGCCGAGCTGTTCGACCACCCCACCGTCCGCGAGCTGGCGGCGGTCCTGGACGCCACCGCGCAGGGCGGCCAGGCTCCGCCCATCGTCCCCGTCCCCCGCGACCGGCCGCTGCCGCTGTCGTTCGGCCAGCAGCGGTTGTGGTTCCTCGACCAGCTCGAGCCCGGGTCCGCCGAGTACAACATCCCGGTCGCGCTGCGCCTGACCGGCGAGCTCGACGTGAACGCGCTCCGCGCCGCGCTGGACGCCGTCGTCGAACGGCACGAGGTGCTGCGCACCCGCTTGGTCACCGTCGACGGCGTCGCCCGCCAGGTGATCGACCCGCCCACGGGCTCCGGCCTCCAGATCGTCGACCTCGGCGACGAGCCGGACCCGGCCGGCCGCGCCCGGGCGATCGTGGCGGCCGAGGCCGTCACGCCGTTCGACCTGGCGGCCGGACCGCTGCTCCGCGCCCGGCTGCTCAGGGTGGGTCCCGGCGAGCACGTGCTCAGCCTCGTCACCCATCACGTCGCCTCCGACGACTGGTCGGCCGACGTGCTGAACCGGGAGCTGGCGGTCCTCTACGCGGCCTTCAGCCGCGGCGAGCCGTCGCCGCTCGCCCCGTTGTCCGTGCAGTACGCCGACTTCGCCGTCTGGCAGCGCGAGTGGCTCCAGGGCGAGGTGCTGGACGGCCAGCTCGGCTACTGGAAGGAGCGGCTGGCCGGCGCGCCGGTCCTGGACCTGCCAACCGACCGGCCGCTCC
>NZ_JBFAMX010001078.1:0-2016 GCF_040659615.1 Nonomuraea sp. NPDC049784 | reverse complement strand
GGCTGGCCGACGCCGCCGACGTCGCGCTCGTGCTGGCCGGCCAGGGCGTACGCGACGTCACCAGGATCGCGGGCAGCGACCCCGGGCTCTGGCTCGGCATCCTGTCCGGCAACGCCGCCCCGGTCGCCGAGGTGCTCGAGGCCGTCGCCGCCGACCTGGCCGAGGCCGCCGGCGCCCTGCGCGCGCTGGCCGAGGGCGACGGCACCGCCACCGGGGAGATCACCCAGCTGCTCAAGCGCGGCGTCGCGGGCCACGACCGCATCCCCGGCAAGCACGGCGGCCCGGCCTCCTCCTACTCCGTCGTCCAGGTCGTCATCGGCGACCGCCCCGGTCAGCTCGCCCGCCTCTTCCAGGTGTGCGACGAGGTCGGGGTCAACGTCGAAGACGTGCGCCTGGAGCACGCCCCCGGGTTGCCCCTGGGCATCGCCGAGCTGTCGGTGCAGCCCGACGCGGTCCCCACGCTCATCGACGCCCTGCGCGAGCGCGGCT
The DNA here is from genome assembly GCF_040659615.1 of Nonomuraea sp. NPDC049784. Taxonomy (NCBI): domain Bacteria; kingdom Bacillati; phylum Actinomycetota; class Actinomycetes; order Streptosporangiales; family Streptosporangiaceae; genus Nonomuraea; species Nonomuraea sp. NPDC049784. The sequence continues at coordinate 1,527 of NZ_JBFAMX010001078.1, read as the reverse complement.
GGCAGGTCCCCTAAGGCCTCCCTCCGGCAGCTTCGCTGTCGCGCCGCGGTGCGAGCGAGCGATGCCGTGACGCGTGCGAAAGCAGAACGCCGGCCCTGCCCACCGATCCCGGGGCCCTCAGGGCGCGCGTCGTCGCGGACGTGCGCGCCTGGATCGACGCGGCCGCCGAGGACGCCCACTACGTCGACGTCACGAACAACGGCAAGCCGGTGGGCGGCAAGAGCGGGGTCGAGTCGTACAAGATCGGCTGGACGGACGACAAGCCCGCCGTGCCCGCCGCCGATTAGCCCCTATGTCACATCCGCGCCTCCTCGATACGTCTTCAGCCACGAATCGAGGAGGTAAGGAAAATGATCGACATTCTCGTACTGGGAGCGGGCTACACCGGCGTCGCGGCGGCCATCAGGGTCGCCGTCAGGACCCGCCGCACGGGCGGACGGGTGAGGCTGGTGAACGCCTCGCCCAGGTTCACCGAGCGCCTCAGGCTGCACCAGACGGCCGCGGGGCAGCGGCTGGGCGACTACCCGCTGGACGAGGTGGTCGCGGGCACCGGCATCGAGTTCGTCCAGGGCCGCGTGGCCGCGCTGGACGTCGAGCGCCGTGAGGCACGCCTGGAGGACGGGCGCGTGCTCGGCTACGACAAGCTGATCTACGCGCTCGGCACAGTCACCGACACCTCGGTGCCCGGCGTCGCCGAGCACGCCCACGTCTACGACGACTACGCGGGCACCGTACGGTTCGCGGAGCACCTCGACACGCTCAAGAGCGGCACAGTGGTCGTGGCCGGCGGCGGGCTGACCGGGGTCGAGTCGGCCGCGGAGATCGCCGAGGCCCGCCCCCACCTGCGCGTCGTCCTGCTGACCAGGGGGCGGCCCGGCTCCATGATGGGCGAGCGGGCCCGCGCCTACCTGGACGCGGCGCTGCGGCGGCTGGGCGTCGAGGTGCGCACCGGCGTGGACATCACCAAAGTGCTGCCGGACGGCGTCGAGCTGGCCGGGGGCGAGTTGGTCCACTCCGACGCGACGCTCTGGACCACCGGCACCAGGGGCCTGCCGGCGGCGGCCGAGTCCGGGCTGACGGTCGACGCCCTCGGCCGGATCGTGGTGGACTTCGCGCTTCGCTCGGTGTCCCACCCCGACGTGTACGCCGTCGGTGACGCCGCCGCGGTCAGCCAGCGGTACGGCGTGCTGCACGGCACCTGCCAGGGCGGCATCCCCACCGGCCTGCACGCGGCCGACTCGCTCGCCGCCACTCTGCGCGGCAAGACCCCCAAGGGCTTCAGGTTCGGATACATACACCAGCCCATCTCCCTGGGCAGGCACGACGCGGTCATCCAGTTCACCCGGCCGGACGACAGCCCGCGCAAGGGGTACCTCAAGGGACGCGCGGCGGTCACGTACAAGGAGGCCGTGAGCAGCAGCCCGATGCCCACGTTCAAGCTGCTCAAGCACGGGCTGGCGCCGGTCTGGGCGCTCGCGCTGAGCGCCGGGCTCGCCTGAACAGCACGGCGGGGCGGGGCCGTCGGGC
>NZ_JBFAMX010001077.1:0-2019 GCF_040659615.1 Nonomuraea sp. NPDC049784 | reverse complement strand
GCGGCCACCGTGCGCCTGCGCCGGGCGCCCGCCGCGCCACCGGCCACGTTCGCGGCCGAGTTCGGCTCCCTCCGGGACGCGGGCGCGGCCGTCTCGGCGATCATGGCGGCGGGCTGCCAGCCGTCGCTCATGGAACTGCTCGACCGGGCCACCCTGGAGGCCTTCGACGACTGGCGCAACATCGGACTGGAGCCCGCCACGCAGGCCATGCTGATCGGCCAGTCCGACGCCACGGACAGCCAGGCCGCGGTCGAGCACATGGAGCGGCTCTGCGTGGAGAACGGCGCCTCGTTCGTGGCGGTGTCCTCCAGCCCGCAGGAGGCCGAGGAGCTGATCGCGCTGCGCCGGCTGGCGTACCAGGCCAAGGAGCGGCTCGGGGCGTGCCTGGTGGAGGATGTGTGCGTGCCGCGGTCCGTACTGCCCGACATGATCAGCGCCATCGAGGCGACGGCCGCGCGGCACGACGTGAAGATCTGCACGGTCGCGCACGCCGGTGACGGGAACCTGCACCCGGTCTTCATCTTCGACCGCGGGATGGTGGAGCCGCCCCCGGAGGTGTGGGCGGCGGCGGACGAGATCTTCACGCACGCGCTGGAGCTCGGGGGCACGCTGACCGGGGAGCACGGGGTGGGGCTGCTCAAGCGGCGCTGGCTGGCGCTGGAGTCCGGCCCGGTGGTCACGGAGATTCAGCAGGGCATCAAGGCGGTCTTCGACCCCCTGGGCCTCCTGAACCCGGGCAAGGCGATCTGGCCGGACGCGTCTGGCACCTTGACCAACCCGTGACTTTAGGGGCGTATGCGCACAGGACCTGCGACGGAGGGCGAACAAATGCCTGACATTCTCCGTCAAAACATGAAACTTCTGGCAGGTCCGGCAGACGCCCCAACCTTCACACTGGTAGCGTCTTGCCCCATCCACTGGGTTGTTATGGGGGTCCGACGTGAATCAGTTCCAGCCGCTGGCGGCGGACGATCCGCGGCGGCTGGGGACGTATGACATCGTCGCCCGGCTCGGCGAGGGCGGTCAGGGCGTTGTCTACCTGGGCAAAAGCGAGTCCGGGGAACAGGCCGCGGTCAAGCTGCTACACCATGCGCTTGTAGCCGACGCCGACGCCAGGACCCGGTTCCTGCGCGAGGTGGCGGTGGCGCAGCGGGTGGCCAGGTTCTGCACCGCTCCAGTGCTCCACGCGGACCTGGATGGCAGCCGGCCCTACATCGTGAGCGAATACGTCCCGGGACCGTCGCTGCGCGAGCTGGTCATCAACGAGGGGCCCCGGCGGGGCGCGGCGCTCGAAAGGCTCGCGATCAGCACCGCCACGGCGCTCGCGGCCATCCACCGCGCCGGGATCCTGCACCGGGACTTCAAGCCCGCCAACGTACTCATGGGGCCCGAGGGTCCCGTCGTGATCGACTTCGGCATCGCCCGCGCTCTGGACTCCCCTGGCGCCACGGCCACGGGGATGGCCATGGGCACGCCCTCGTACCTGGCGCCCGAGCAGCTCAGCGGTGCGGCCGTGTCGGAGGCGGCCGACGTGTTCGCGTGGGGCGTCACGATGGTGTTCGCGGCGACGGGCAAGCCCGCCTTCGGCGCCGACTCCATCCCCGTGGTGATGAACCGGATCCTGAACGAGGAGCCGCAGCTCGGGGGGATGGAGGGCGTGCTGGCCGAGCTTGTGGCCGCCTGCCTGTCCAAGGACCCGGCGCAGCGGCCCAGCGCGGACGAGCTCATCGTCCGCCTCACCGGCCAGCCGGCCCCGAAGTCCGCCATCGAGCCGGTGACGGGCCAGCAACTCACCTCCGTCGCCGGTGCCACTGGTGGGCAGGGCGGCCCGGAGAGCGGCAAGCAGGGAGGGGACGTCTACCCCGGCCCCTGGACCCAGCCGGGCGCTCCCGCGGGTGGCCCCCTCCAGACGGGCCCGCAGCCCGTGCCTCAGACGGGCGCGTTCGCCCGCCCCGCCGCCGCAGCCGCACAGTCCGGCCCCGCACAGGGTGGACCTGCGCAGAGCGGCCTCGCGGCAGG
>NZ_JBFAMX010001076.1:0-2020 GCF_040659615.1 Nonomuraea sp. NPDC049784 | reverse complement strand
GCGCGGCCTGGCCGGTCGGCGGTATCCGGCGTGACTCCGCCGAGCGGATCGAAACCGCCGCCCGCGATGCCACCGAGCGCTGCTGCCGCACGCAACGTCGCTGTTGCCGACGTTCTCTAGCCTCGAAGACGGATGGCAGCCTGAGCCACCAGCACGGAGAAACAGACCAGTTCGGCGGTGCCAAGTACGCCCAGCAGGATGATCTGAAGGATGCCACTGACGCTGCTGTTCATAACGAAAGCGAAGGCCGCAGCCGCCGCGCAAGCCGCGATGGACAGCCATACCGTGGACATGATGTTCGATGAGTCGCCTCTCACCACACCCATGATCCTCGGGTCGCAGGCCGGTCGGAAGATACCGATGTCACCGGCGGGAGATGACAGGGGTCATAGCGAGCGAGTGCTCGCGCTGCTGACGGCACCAACGCGCATGGGGGGTTAGCGAACGCACCTCACGATAGCCTCATGCCAGACCCGTCACTCTTCGAATGGAGCAGCGGGAACCGTAGGTCAAGAGCGGACAAGTGTCTGTCGCAAACGCACCACCATCCCCCACGTCGCTGTTCGGGAAGCACATGATGACTCCTGCGCCCCAAGGCGCACCACCAGGAGTCCGATGCGGCGAAGTGTCTTGCCACCTCGCCAGATCGCCGGCGCCTGGCCTGAGGGGATTGGGAACATCCGGGGACGGCATTCGGGGGAAGCCGTCCCCGGATGCGCGCCAAGGGTCATGCCAGGGCAGCACGTCTCGCGATGCAGGCGAGCACCGCACGCAGACGTTGAGCATCTCCCTCGGTAGCGTGCCGCGCCGACGGCGTATCTCCCACGTTTGTCCCTTTCCGTCACGGGTGGCTGGCCTAAAGGAGAAAGGCAGGACAGCATGAATCTGCGTGACCTGCTGGTTGGATACGAGTCCCAGGTTCTTCACGGCGATCCCGGCCAGACCGACATCAGCGCCGGCATCGCCTACGACTCGCGGCGCGTGATCATCGGAAGCCTCTACGTCGCCATGCCCGGTAGCTGCATGGACGGTCACCATTTCGTGGCCGAGGCGGTGGAGCGTGGAGCGGCTGGGGTGCTGGTCGAGCATCCGCCCGAGATCCAGGTGCCGTCGCGCACCTGCGTGGTCCAGGTGGCCGACACGCGGGCGGCGGCCGCGGTGGTAGCCGCGCGCTACTTCGGCGAGCCATCACGTGAGATGCGCGTCGTCGCGGTCACGGGTACCAACGGCAAGACCTCCTTTTCCTTCATGACAGAGGCCGCGCTGCGCAGGGGGGTATGCGCGCGAGTCGGTGTGATCGGCACCGATGGATGCCGAATCGGTGATGAGCCGATCACGATCGACACGACCACGCCCACGACTCCCGAAGCGGTGGAGTTGCAGCGCATTTTGCGCGCCATGCGTGATCGCGGGGCGGGCGCGGTGGTGCTGGAGGCCTCCTCGATGGCGCTGATGCTCCACCGGGTGGACGCGACCGACATCGATGTCGGCGTCTTCACCAATTTGACCCCCGATCACCTGGATAACCACGGCAGCATGGAGGCCTACAAGCAGGCCAAGCTCTTGCTGTTCGGCGGAATGTGCGGGCGGGCGGTCGTCAACGCCGACGACCCGCTCAGTGCCGACATCGCCGCGCTGATGCCCGGCGCGGTGACGACGTATGGCCTGGACGACACCGTTGCGGAATTCCGGGCAACGGACCTGCGGGTGCAAGCCACCGGCACCCGGTTCGTGCTGCACCACGCCGGGCGTCGGCAGACGGCGCGGGTGCCATCCCGGGCCGGTTCGCCGTCTCCAACGCGCTGGCCACCCTCGCCACTGGCCACCTACTGGGCTATGACATCGACGCCCTGCTCGGCGCATTGGAGGAGCTGCCGGCGATCCCGGGCCGGTTTCAGACCTACCAGACCCCGAGCGGCGTGTCGGTCGTGGTGGACTACGCCCACTCGGTCGACTCGCTGGAGAAGGTACTCGCCACAATCCGCGCGTTCGCCGGCCGCCGGGTGCTCACGGTCTTTGG
>NZ_JBFAMX010001075.1:0-2021 GCF_040659615.1 Nonomuraea sp. NPDC049784 | reverse complement strand
TGGAGGTCACGGTCACGGTGCCGGACGACGCCGCCGGCGGCGTGCTGGGCGACCTGGCCGCCCGGCGCGGCCGGATCTCGGGCTCGACGGCGCACGCCGGGACGGTGGTGATCACCGCCGTGGTCCCGCTGGCCGAGGTGTTCGGGTACGCGACCCGGCTGCGTAGCCGCACCCAGGGCCGCGGCACGTTCACCACCAGGCCGGCCGGTTACGCCCCGGCACGGTAAACCCCGGATGGCCCCGCTCGCCCGCGCGGGCGGGGCCGTTCCGCTCAGACGGTCGTCTTGAAGGAGATCCACACGTCCGGCGGGTCGTTGGGCAGGTTCGGCACGGGCCGGCGCTCCTCGGTCCAGTCGTCTCCGGCGATCTCCGTGGCCACGCGCCGCCAGAAGGCCACGGCGCCCACGTTGGCGTCCTGGAAGGCGATCTCCCAGTTTCCCGGGTGGCGGGCGACGATCTCCTTGATGGCTCGCAGCCCGATCCCGCCTCTGCGCGCGCCGCGTACCACGAAGAAGCTGTTCAGCACCCGCGCCGGACCGTCCAGAGCACGGACGAACGCCAGCCCGACGGGGCGGTCGCCGCTGGTGATCAGGTACGGCGCCCAGCCGGGGTCGTGGAAGGCCGAGTGGAGCCGTTCGCTCCTGAACGTGCCGTCGGGATTGGGCAGCCCTCCTTGGAACTCCGACATGTCGTGGCGGAACATCAGCCAGAGGCGTTCCACCGTGGCGTAGTCGGCGCCGGCCGCGAGCCGCACGGAAAGGTCAGGCATGGCACTTCTCCATGGAGTGAGATCAAGCATGGCACTCCTTCACGGGGTGATATGAGGGCATAAAAAAAGCCTCCCGGGCCGGAAGGCCGGAAGGCTTGAGCAGTGCCGAGACAATAGCAGACTAGGCGATCTCCACGCGAACTCCCGTGAACCCATCCGGCACGGCGTCGGTCACCAGGCGCTCGACCGCGTCCCAGCCACACACCCGGATCGGAGCGCTCAGCGCGAACTTGCGCGCGTCGCCGACCACGATCGTCCGGCGGGCGACCGCGATGAGCCTGCGCTTGGTCTCGGCCTCGTACGGCGTCGCGCCGTAGACGCCGGAGCCGTCGAGCGCGGTGGCGGCCAGGAACAGGGTGCGCACGCTCAGGTGCTCCAGGGCCGCGAGCGTCTCGGGGCCGCCGAAGGAGCGGGTGTCCCTGCCGTACTGGCCGCCGATGCCGATGAGCGTGATGTCCGGCCTGGGGGCGAGGACGGCGATGGCGGGCAGTGAGTGGGTGATCGCCGTGAGGCCCGCGTCCGCGGGCAGCAGCTTGGCGATCTCCAGCGTGGTGGTGCCCGAGTCGAGGGCCACGGCCGTGCCCGGCTCGACGTGGCGCACGGCCGCGGCGGCGATGGCCCGCTTGGCGCCGGACGCCTGGGTGGAGCGGTCGGTGAACGGCGTGGCCGCCTCCTCGGCCGCCGCGGCCCCGCCGTGCACCGCCCTGACCAGGCCGTCGCCGGCCAGCCTGCGCAGGTCGCGCCGGACGGTGTTGGCGGAGACGCCGAGCTCGGCGACCAGATCGGCCGCGGCGACGTACCCGTCGAGCTCGATCCTGCGCAGGATCGCCGCGCGGCGGTGCGGCGCCGACGAGTAACGCAGACTCACCTCCATATCGCTCATATGACCATAATGCTCCATAAGTTGGAGCTTTTCTGCCAACTTATGGATTTATAGTGACAACATGGCACGGGAAGCGCTGCTGGCGGGGATCGACGTGGGCACTACCCACGTCAAGGTCGGCTTCTTCGACGAGCGAGGCTCCTGCGTCGCATCCGTGCGCCAGGCGACCCCGCGTGAGCTGCCCGCTCTCGTCGCCGCCGTGTCGGGGGCGCTCGCCGAGTGCGCCGCCAGGGCCGGGCACGGGCCGGACGCGATCGGGGTCGCGGGCATGGCCGAGACCGGCGTGCCGCTGGACCGGTCCGGCCGGCCGCTCACCCCGCTGCTGTGGTGGAACGACCCGCGGGCCACGCGGGAGGCCGCCACGCTGGG
>NZ_JBFAMX010001074.1:0-2021 GCF_040659615.1 Nonomuraea sp. NPDC049784 | reverse complement strand
GTCCCGGCCGCCTCGCTCGGCGCCGCCGCCGCGCTCGGCGTGGTCCTGGTCGTGCTGCCGGGCAACCAGCATTCGGCGCTGGCCATGGCCAAGGTGACCGCCGCTGTGGAGCGCTTCGACCAGCACACCTACCGGATCCACTCCACCTCGGGTTCGAAGTCCTGGGACGGCGCCTTCGACCCGGCGGGGCAATTGGGCGTCCTCACGAACCTGCAGGAGGGGCTGGAGACCCGGTTCGTCGGCGACAAGATGTACAACGAGGAGAGCGAAGGGAGCTGGACTGTCGGACCGCGTCCCGAAGCGGAGCTGGCGAAGGCGTCCGCGATAAACGCCCTGGTCAAGGGAGCCGCGCTGAATCCCGACGCGGCTCTGCAACGGCTCCGTGAAGCCACTGACGTCCACGAGGACGGCACCGCCTCCGGGCAGGGCTGGACGGGCATCCGGTACGCGTACACGCTGGAGGATTCCGCCGGGACCGATCCCCAGGGAAAGCCGCAAGAGTCGAAGACGGTCACGGGAACCGTGGACGTTGACGACCAGGGGCAGGTGCGGCGGCTGGAGGTCGACTTCCCCGGAGACAGCCACCAGCTCGTCATGGAGTTCAGTGACTTCGGCGCTCCGGTCTCCGTAACCGCCCCGCCCGCCGACCAGGTGCAGCAGCGCCCGGCCGACAGGCAGGACAAGAAGCCGGGTGAGAAGCCGGCCGAGCGTCCTAACCCCAAGACCTCCTGACCTTCCTCGCGACACCCTCACCCGTGGCCCGGCGGTGGCTTGACCCCACCGCCGGGCCACACCGTGCACGGGCCCGAGGGCCTCGCCGGCGTCGTTCGGCGGGTCAGGCTAGAGCCAGCTCGCGCGCACGCTCACGTCCGATTCCCCGTCGGGCGCGGTGCCGCGTCCGGCAACACCGCCCTCGCCGCGCTACTCGACAGGCCACCCTGCCGTCGAACAGCCAACGGTGCGAGCTGGGCTGGAACCGGGAAGCTGATTTCCCAGGTCAGGACCTATATGGCGGCTGGTGCCACGTTGGTTAACGGCACCCCAAGAGGTCGTTCATGTCGTCATCGTGCCGAGCAGGAGCTACCCGCGAGTCTCGGACACACCGCCCAGCGGGCCAGCCTCCATCAAGATCAATCTCACCGATAATCGCTGTACCGATGTTCCCCGAGGCCATAGTCAGCAGTGGGTCGGAGAGATAGGAGTCTGGGGCCGTAGAACCGGGCTAGGACGAGGAACGGAGTTCCGCAGCCACCGCCCGCTCCCGCAACTGAGCCGCCTCTGCCCGTACCGCCTCCAGCTCCGCACGCAGATCCTCGAGCCGTACCCGCTCCAGCCTCAACTCCCCCATCAACCGATCGCGCTCCTTCACCGCGGCGTCAGCCCGCGACCTCTCCCGCGAGACCAGCTTCCGCTCCCGGGACAGCGCCGCCGAGGACTCCGCCACCGTCTCCTCCAGCCGTTCCACCTCGGCCGCGGCCTGCGCGGCGTCCTTGAGCGCCACCGCTCGATCCCGCTCTGCCTCGGCCGCTGCCCGCTCAGCCGTGACGGCCCGTTCCACGGCCCGATCTCGTTCCTGCGCCGCCGCCTCCGCGCGGGCCTGCGCCCCGACCACCTCCCGCTCGGCCTGCTCGCACGCCCGAACAGCCGCCGCCGTCTCGTCCCGAGCCCGCTCGCGTTCCTCGCGTGCCAGATCTGCGTCCTCCCGAGCCTGTACGGCCTGCGCCCGCGCCTCGGCGGTACGCCGCTCGGCCAGCTCAACCCGCTCGGCAAGCTCCTGAACGGCCTGATCCCTGGCCTGCTCCGTCAACTCCACCCGGTGGAGCGCCTCCTCGGCCCGCCGCTCGGCCTCCTCCGCGCGCCGTTGCGCCTCCTCGGCCGTCTGCAACGCCTGCCGTTCGGTGCTCGCCGCCTCCCGCAACGCGGCCAGTGCCTGCTCCCGCGCCCGCTCGGCATCCCCCAGGGCCGTCTCCCGCTCGCCTTCCGCCTCTTCCAGCCGCGTCCGCATCTCGGCCGTCTGCCTG
>NZ_JBFAMX010001073.1:0-2032 GCF_040659615.1 Nonomuraea sp. NPDC049784 | reverse complement strand
ACCGGCACAACCAATGACAACTAGATTCCGGAGATCGAGCACTTGAGCACCGAACTCGTGCCAGCCCTTGAATGGACCGACCTGGACAAGCACCGAGATGCCCACGACCGCGGCCAGGCGTTCGATGCCCAAGATCTCGCACAGTTGGGCGGTGGCGTCGGCGAAGCCGGCCGGGGTCGTGCCGGTGGTCAGCGGCGTACGCCCGTAGCCGGGCCGCGAGGGCGCCAGCACCCTGAAACCGGCGTCGGCGAAGACCTCCTCACCCAGCGCCAGCCCGGCGCGCATGTGACCACCGTGGAACGCCACGACCGTCTGGCGGCCTTCGCCCTCCAGCCGGTATTCCACCGGGCCGGCCGGCGTGCGCGCAACGGTGGTAGCGCGCTCGGAAAAGGCCATGCGTGAAATGGACACCATGGCACCTCCTTGTCGGAAAGCAGATCAGACCTGGTTCGCGACGTCTCGGCGGTGGCCAGCGCACCTGCGACAAATGCGGCAGGGTGCGCTCACCCGGGGAACCTCGGCTTCTGGCCGTCACAGGAGGTAGCGCAGCCACAGGTACGGGGTGACCAGCGCCACGGTGACCATGGCGACGATCAGGCCGTATCTGGTGAAGGTCCAAAAACTGATCGGGGTGCCGTTACGGGCGGCTATACCGATGACGACCACGTTGGCCGCCGCGCCGACGGCGGTGGCGTTGCCGCCCAGGTCAGCGCCGAAGGCCAACGCCCACCACAGCACCTGCCCCGCCCCGTTGCCGCCATTGGCCTGCACCAGTTCGGCCACGATCGGACTCATGGTGGCGACGTAGGGGATGTTGTCCACGATCGCCGACAACCCAGCCGAGGCCCACAACAACACCATCGTGGCCAGCCCGAGCTGACCAGCGGTGGCATCGACCGCCATGCGGGAGACCTGGCCGATCACACCGGTCTCCACCAGGGCGCCGACCATGACGAACAACCCCATGAAGAACACCAGAGTGGGCCATTCCACCTCGGCGATCGCCTTCTCAGTGGTCACCTTGGTGGCCGCCACCAGCAGGCCGGCGCCCAGGATCGCCACCACCGACGGCTCGTAATGCAGCACCGGATGCAACACGAACGCCGCCATCACCAGGCCCAGCACGGCCAGGCTCTGCCAAAGCAAGGTCCGGTCGGCGATGGCCTCCCGCTCCTGGAGTTGCATGATCTCGGCGGCGCGTTCGGGGTCATAGACGAACGCCTCGCGGAACAAGATCCGGCACAGCCCGACGAAGGCCACCATCAAGATGACGACCATGGGAGCCATGTGGATGAGGAAGTCGTTGAAGCTCAACCCGCCCCGGCTGGCGATGATGATGTTCGGCGGATCCCCGACCAGTGTGGCGGCGCCGCCGATGTTGGAAGCCAACGCCTCGGCAATCAGAAACGGCACCACCGGCAGAGCCAGCCGTTCGCACACCAGGAACGTGACCGGCGCGATCAGCAGCACCGTGGTCACGTTGTCCAACAGCGCCGAGGCCGACGCGGTAATGACCACCAGCAGCACCATCAGCCGGAACGGCTTGCCGCGCGTCCGCTTGGCCGCCCAGATCGCCAGGTACTCGAAGATGCCTGTCTGCTTGAGCACGCCGACGATCACCATCATGCCCAGCAGCAGGAAGATGACGTTCCAGTCGACGCCGGTCTGCTCGGAGAAGAACGCCGCGCCCGCGTCACTGGCGTGGATCAGCAACATGATCCCGGCACCACCGAGCGCGGCGGCCACCCGGTGGATGCGTTCTGTAGCGATCAGCGCGTAGGCGCCGAGAAAGACCGCCACCGACAGCCAAGCAAGCGCGGTCATTGGCCCAGCAGCCCGTCCAGGAGCGCCTGCAGGGTGACCGCCCCCAGCGACCGGCCGCCCTCCACCACCGCGACCAGCGGGCTGTGCGTGCGCGCCATCAGCGCGGCCAACTCCAGCACGGTGGCCTCGGGGTCGGTGACCGGCAGCTCACGGGCCCGGGCGGGCAGCGCCTCGCGCACGGTCCGGCCGGTCACCGAGGTGAGCAGGG
>NZ_JBFAMX010001072.1:0-2039 GCF_040659615.1 Nonomuraea sp. NPDC049784 | reverse complement strand
CCGACGCGCACACCCCCGCCAGCACCAGCGCGCCGCCGGCCGACAGCGACAGGCTGGTCGAAGTCCCGAACAGCAGCCACAGCCCCGGCGCGCCCGCCAGCAGGCCGGCCCACGCCGCCGTGGTGAGCCGCTCGCGCAGGACCAGCGCGGCGAGCGCGGCCGTGAGCAGCCCCTCAAGACTCAAGATCAATGAGCTGGTCGTAGCCGCCAAGTGCGCCAATCCTGCCAAGAAGAGGCCGACGTTACCGACAGGCTCCAGCAACGCCCGTACCAGGCTGTGCCGCAGTGGCGGCAACGCACCCGATCCACGCTGCCACACGGCCACGCCCAACACTGAGGCCGCGATCACGAGCTGCGTGGCCATCAGTGCGGCCGGGGCGAATCCGGCACTCAGGGCGTACTTGCTGCTGGGTGTGTAAAGCGCCCACCCCAGCGCGCTCGCGGCCAGCATGAGGCGGCCGCGCACCGCCGGACTCATCGCGCCCAGGCCGGCGTGTAGAGGCTGGCAGCCATCTGGACCAGGTCGATCCGCTGACCGGTGTCATCCACGGCGTGGCGGCCCGGATCGTGTGCGTACAGGTTGTGCTGCACCTGCCCGGTATGGTCCCGCATCCAGATCCGGGGCAGCGGGTACGTACCAGCCATGTGGCCGATGGCGGGCACGTCCGGGTAGTTGGCCAGGGCGGGAGCGTACTGGCGGGCGTAACGGAGGGTCTTGCGTTCGGCAGGGTTGTTGACCAGCACCACCATGCGCGGGGCTCCATCGGCAGTGGCCTGGGCGAAGCCCAGTTCGGCAGCGACGTAACTGAGGTCGGCGAGCTTGGCGGGGGTGTCTGGTCGCGCGATGTCGATCAGAGCGCGCCACAGGGGGCTCTGCCCAGCGGCCAGCTTGAGCAGCGTGCCCATGTCGGGGATGCGTCCGCTGCTCAGGTAGTCGGCGAGCGGCTGCATCTCTTCGTGGACGGTCACTGTCACGGGCCTGCTGCCCCGCGGCAGAGCAGCTTCGAGGCGGCGCTCGGTCAGCGCGGCCACCTGTTCGTGCCGCTCGCGCACTCTCTCACACCACTGCGCATACAGTGCGGCGGCCAGGCTGCCGTCCCCGGCGAGCTGGGCTAGGTGCAGCATGCTGGCCGCGCACGGCACGTCGACCACCTGCCGGACCGGCACGGTTGGGGGGATGCGCTCGGCCAGGACGGCACTGACAGCCGACAGTCGTTGCGTTCCTTCCTCCTCTGGCAGCGTCAACTCCGCCGCGAGGGCCAGCCCGCTCACCTGTTCGCCGCGGCCAAGACCATGTTGAGCCTTGGCGATGGACCGCTCGTGTGGCTGGCCCTCCAGGACCAGGCGGGCGGTGTGCTTCGACCACAGGCATACGCCGCTGATCTGCACGACCTCGGCCAGGTCGTGAACCGTACCGGTCGCCGGCGCCCCGCCGGCGGCGAACACATGATGCGTCGTGCGGCCGCTGAGCGCCGCGTAGGTGGTCACGCCGTCGTGGCCGGGACGCAGGTCGAGTTCACACAACACGCCTGTCGCGCCGTCGGGCTCGGCTGCGGTGTCCCATAAGAAGGTGAGAAGCTGGGCCAGCCGGGCGACACCGCGGCGAGCGGGCCGGTGGAGCTTGCTGCCAGCGGAAGGAGAGGGGGCTGCCTGCCACCATCCCCGGTCCACAGGGCGCGGTGACTGGGGGTTCTCGGCCAGCGCGATACTGGTCAGACGAGGAAGGCCGCCATGGCGGGCCGGTTCGAGTACGAACAGGCGCTGTTCGGCGCTGGCGTCAGATCTATCCTGCTCGGGAAGGGTCGCGATACTCATCGCACCCACCCGCTCAGCATGGGCGAGGTAAGGTTCGATGTGCGGTCCGGGGTGGGAAGCGTGCGGGTCTCACCGATTTTCATCAGCCATAGGTCGTCTGGAGGGCGTCCGGCGTCGGCCCAGCAGCGCACGCTCAGCGCAGCGGGTTCGAGCAGCGGCTCGCTCGACAAGACGAAGGCGCCCCAGTGCATTGGCGCCATGCGGACAGCGCCGAGCTCGCCGCA
>NZ_JBFAMX010001071.1:0-2040 GCF_040659615.1 Nonomuraea sp. NPDC049784 | reverse complement strand
GGAGCACGCGCGGGCGGTGCGGGTGGCGGCCGAGGTCGTGGATGGGCGGGTGCCGGTGTTGGCGGGCGCGGGCGGCCCGCTCGGCTCGGCGCTGAACCAGGCGCGGGCCGCGCGTGAGGCGGGTGCCGACGGGCTGCTGCTCATGCCGCCGTACCTCGCGCAGGGGCCCGGGCACGGCTTCGCCGCCTACGTGGCGGCGGTGGCCGCGGAGCTGCCGGTGATCGTCTACCAGCGGGGTTCGGTGGTGCTGGAGCCGGAGGCCGTGGTCGAACTCGCCGGGATCCCCGGGGTGATCGGGCTCAAGGACGGCGTGGGCGACATCGACAGGATGCAGCGGATCGTGCTGGCGGTGCGGGAGGCGTACCCGGACTTCCTGTTCTTCAACGGGCTGCCGACGGCCGAGCTGACCATGCCCGCCTACCGGGGCATCGGCGTGGAGCTGTACTCGAGCGCGGTCTTCGCGTTCGCGCCGGAGATCGCGCTGGCCTATCTGAACGGTGACGAGCGGCTGCTCACCGGGTTCTACGCCCCGCTCGTACGGCTGCGCGGCAAGGTCCCCGGCTACCCGGTCGCCCTGGTCAAGGCCGGGGTACGGCTGCGCGGCCTGGACGTGGGCGCCGTCCGCCCGCCGCTGGTCGAGCCGACCGAGGAGCACCTGCAAGAGCTGGAGGCGCTGATCAAGACGGGGCTGGAGCTGGCGGCGTCATGACGATCGCCGACCTACGCACCTCGCTGCGCACCGTCCCCCTTCCCCGGCCGTGGGGCGCGGACGTGCCCGCCAACCACGTGGTCGTGTGCGAGGTCACGCTGAAGGACGGGCGGACCGGGACCGGGTTCTCGTGGACGCCGCAGATCGGGGCGCACGCCGTGAAGGCTCTCCTCGACCACGACCTGCGCGAGGCGCTGATCGGGCTGCCCGCGCACCCTGAGGTGGTGTGGGACCGGCTGTGGCGGCACCTGCGCGAGGCGGGGCCCGGCGGGATCACCACGATCGCGCTGGCCGGGATCGACCTGGCGCTGTGGGACCTGCGCTGCGGCGACAGCGGCCTGGCCGACGTGCTGGGGCGGCGGCGCGACGAGGTGCCCGTCTACGGCAGCGGCGTCAACCTGCACTACCCGCTGGAGGAGCTGGTGGAGCAGGCCCGGCGCTGGGTCGCGGCCGGGTACCGGGGCGTCAAGATCAAGGTGGGCCGGCCCGACCTGGCGGAGGACGTGGCCCGGGTGGCCGCCGTTCGCGAGGTGATCGGGCCCGACCGGCTGCTGATGATCGACGCGAACCAGAGGTGGGACCTGCACCGGGCCAGGCGGGCCATTTCCGCGTTGCGGGAGTTCGGGCTGCACTGGATCGAGGAGCCGCTGCCTGCCGACGACGTGGCCGCCCACGTGGAGCTGCGGCGCTCCATCGACGTGCCGGTGGCGGTCGGGGAGAACGTCTACACCACGTACGGGTTCCGCGACCTGCTGGCCGCGGGCGCGTGCGACGTCGTCCAGCCGAACGTGGTGCGGGTCGGGGGGATCACGCCGTTCCTGCGGATCGTGGAGCTGGCCAGGACGTACGACGTGCCGGTCTATCCGCACCTGCTGAGCGAGATCTCGGGACAGCTCGCGCTGGCCCTGCCGCTGCCGGTCATGGCGGAGGACGTGGAGGACGCGTCGTTCGCGACGCTCGGGCTGCTGGAGGAACCGTACCCGGTGCAGATTTCCGATGGGGTGCTGCGGGCGGGCGAGCACGCGGGACTGGGGTTGAGGTGGTCGCGGTGAAGGTCGTACTCGCCGGCGCGCACGGGCACGGACGGCACCATCTGGGCAACCTGCGCAGGCTGACGGACCAGGGGCTGATCGAGCTGGCCGGGATCTGCGACGTGCGGCCCGCCGAGGTGGACTTCGCCTCGCCGCTGCAGTCGCCGGACCTGGGCGAGCTCATCGCGAAGACCGGCGCGGAGATCACGATCATCTGCACGCCGATCCACACGCACGCCGTCTGGGTTGTTGATCGGCGTGGTGGTCAGGCGGCTGGTTCGAGGATGACGCGGTAGCCGA
>NZ_JBFAMX010001070.1:0-2042 GCF_040659615.1 Nonomuraea sp. NPDC049784 | reverse complement strand
GGATCGGTGGGCACGATCCCGGCTGCGGCCAGCGCCAGCCCGGCGGCCGCCAGGAGAATCGGCCCCCAGACGGCTGCGCGTCCGGCCGGTCGCGTCTGGCGCAGCGCGCGGCCTAGTCCGGCGGCGAAGGCGAGCAGCAGCAGCCCGCCGATCACGAAGTTGGCCGTTTGCAGCCAGCCGCGTTCGCCGGTACCGAGCTGGCTGGCGCCGTGATGCCAGAGGCTGTAGCCGGGCCGGGTGGCGCCGTCGGCCAGGATCACTACGGGGACGAGCACGCCGGCGGCGATGCCGCAGCTGAGCAAGATGGTGGTCGGGCGCATCGGGCGGTGGCCTCCTCGCTCCGCGATCGTTGATCGCGGGCCGACCAGGCTTCCCGGCTCTCCGACATCCGCACCCCCGAGCGGGGGTGCGATCTTCCAGTTGCCTGGAATGTAACACCTGGCCGATCGCCCGGCCAGGTGTTACACGCCCCTCAGCCCTTGATGAAGCGGCGGGTCATGTAGCGGCGGACCGGGGGCAGGGAGGCCAGCCGCAGGGGGAGCAGGCTCAGCCACAGCAGGAGCGGGCTGGTGGGGGCGTAGACGCCTTTGACGCGGCGGCCGAGTTTCTGTTTGCGTTCTGCTTCGGGTCGGATGGCCGCCTCCCACGCGGCGAGCGCGGCGGGGAGGTCGCCGGGGTGGGCGGCCAGTTCGGTGCCGAGGCGGTCGGCGCCGCCGACGGCCAGGGAGGAGCCGTATCCGGCGAACAGGGTGACGCACCAGGCGGCATCGCCCAGCAGGACCACGCGGCCTTTGCTCCAGGACGGTGCGACGACCTGGCTGATGGTGTCGAAGTAGACCGACTCGGCCCGCTGGAGTCCGGCCAGGGCTTCGGGGATGATCCAGCCGAGGTCGCCGTAGACGCGCTGCAGTTCGGTGGTCACGTCCTCGCCGGGGCGGGCGTGGCTTGTGCGGTAGCCGAAGAAGGCGACGTTGCGGCCGTCGGGGATGCTGATGACCGCGGCGGTGCGGCCGCCGGAGGACAGGGTCCCGGTGGCGCCGGTGGCGATGGTGGCGGGCCGCTTGTCGAGCATGTAGACGGCGACCTTGTGCTCCAGGTCGAGCAGGAAGTCCTCTTCCGGGCCGAACAGCAGGGCGCGGGTGGCCGAGTGCAGGCCGTCGGCGCCGATCAGCAGATCACCTTCCTCGGTGGTGCCGTCGGTCAAGGTCACGCGGATGGCGCGGCTGTCCTGGTCGACGGCGGTCAGGGTGGTGCCGAAGCGGATCTCGGCGTGGCCCTCGACCTTCGCGTACAGGACGGCTTCCAGGTCGCCGCGCAGGATGGTGATCGAGCGCGGGCCGGTGGTGGCGGCGATGGTGGCGCGGTCGAGGGAGAAACGGCGTTCGCCGTTCGGCTTGTGGTAGACGAGTTCGTCGGTGACGAAGCCCTTGGTGAGCAGGTCGGGCAGGATGCCCATGCGTTCGGCGGCGTCGTAGCCGATGCCGCCGAAGGTGACGGCATAACCGCCGCCGCGCCGCTTCGGGGCGCGTTCGACGATGAGGGTGTCCCAGCCGATCTGGTGCAGGCGCAGGGCGGTGGCCAGGCCGGCGATGCCGGCTCCGATGATGATGGCGCGCATGAACGGTGTGCTTCCTTAACGTGAGAGCTGGTCGAGCAGCCGCTGTTCAGCGGCGCCATCCAGCCAGGTGTCTGGGGAGGGGGCATCGGCGCGGGGCGCCGGGTCGCCTTCGGCCTGCAGCCAGGTCCAGGTGTCGGCGAGGGTGTCGCGCAGCGGGCGGGTGGTGAGCCCTTCGGCCAGGGCGGCGCTGACGTCGGCGTCATGCATGCCGCTCGGCGCGTTGCCGTCCGGCATGCGGAGCCCGAACTCCATGCCGAGCGGCAGGCCGTGCCGCAGGAGCAGCTCCGGCGGCGTCCACACCAGTTCGGTGTCGAAGCCGGTGACCTCCAGCATGGTGGTGAGCAGGTCGCCGAGGGTACATCGCTCGTGGCCGTACTGGTGTTCACCGAGGCGCCGGTGTCCGGAAACAGCCTGAACCCCGCCA
>NZ_JBFAMX010001069.1:0-2042 GCF_040659615.1 Nonomuraea sp. NPDC049784 | reverse complement strand
ACTACTACTCGCCTGAGCATGGTGGAGCGCCGGAACTTGCCTGACATCCACCCGCTTGGCACTTCTCGCTCGGGAGGTGCAGAACTGCCTCGGCAGAGTTCGGGAAACGATCACGTGGCGCACGGGAAGCGATCAAGGCGCCTGTCGTGCCGTCTCGCCGATGGGCGCCACAGAGGTGTCGCCATGGAACAGCTGCCAGCGGGTGAGCCCCGGCTGTTCCGAAGA
The DNA here is from genome assembly GCF_040659615.1 of Nonomuraea sp. NPDC049784. Taxonomy (NCBI): domain Bacteria; kingdom Bacillati; phylum Actinomycetota; class Actinomycetes; order Streptosporangiales; family Streptosporangiaceae; genus Nonomuraea; species Nonomuraea sp. NPDC049784. The sequence continues at coordinate 1,817 of NZ_JBFAMX010001069.1, read as the reverse complement.
CGGCGTGATCATCTTGCCATCGGGGATGGAGACGTAGGCGGGGGTGGGTAGCGTGCCGTCCCACAGGGTGCGCGCGAAGGCGGGAAGATCGGCGGCCGTGCAGTAGGCCACGCGATGTGGGCCGGCGAATGGAAGCAGGCTGGCGGTGAAGTCGACCCGGGGGCCGGACGGCTGGGTGGCGTACGGGCGCGCGACCGTCCGGTCGGCCGTCACTTGTATCTCACCCAGCCGGAACTGCCCCGCTCTCGTAGGCTGTAGCCGATCGTTTCGAAAGGAACGCCCCCGGATCTTGGAGCCGCTCCGCTGCTGACGTGCGTGAAAGGGCCCTTTCGGTTATCCGGCGTCGCAGAGCCGTGCCGCGTATGTGCCACGACTGCCCACAGGTTCTCAATTCTCCAGCCGCACTTGGCGATCATGATCTGATCACGCTCGCCTTGTGCGGCTGGAGTGATCACTTCGCGGGGCAGAACAGCGATTTGAGGGCGTTGGTGATGCGCGACGGTACGGTGCTGCGCTCGTCGTTGTCCATGGCCAGGGTCAGGGACACGGCGAACTGCAGACGGCCGTCGGAGGAGGTGATGGTCGCGGCGGTGAAGCCGGGGGCGCTGCCTCCGCCCCCGGCGGCGAACTCGGGGTTGCCGGTGCACGGGCCGCCCGCAGGCGGCGGCGTCTGGCCGGGCGGCGGGTCGGTGATCAGCTTGCTCAGGGACGCCGGCAGGAGCTTGTTCTGGCGGAAGGCGCGCTGGAAGACGCTCATCTCGCGCGTGGTGGAGATCACGCCGCCGGCACCGAGCATGCTGGTGGCGTTCATCATCTTGTCGACATCGCGCATCGTGCCCGTCTCGTCCGGGGCGTAGCCGTGCCCGTGCGGGCCCTTGATACCCTGGCCCGCCTTCGTGGGCAGGTAGGTATGGCGCATGCCGAGCGGGGCGAAGAGCCTGCGGTTGAGTTCGGCCGCCAGTGACCTTCCGGACAGTTTCTCGATGATCATGCCGAGCAGGATGTAGTTGCTGTTGGAGTAGTTGAAGGTCCCGACTTCCACGGGCCGGGCGTTCTTGCGTGAGGCCGCCAGCAGGTCGGTCGGGCGGTAGTTACGCGTGGGGTCGGAGGTGTCCGGGCCGATGTAGTCGGGGATGCCCGAGGTCAGCTGGATCAGGTTGCGTACCGTGATCTCGTCGGCCCGCTCCACGAGGTCCTTCTCCGCCACCTCGGGCAGGACCTCGCTAAGTTTGTCGTCCACGCTCAGCTTGCCTTCCCTGACCAGTTGCAGGACCGCGGTGGCGGTCATGGCCTTGGTCTGCGAGCCGATCCAGTAGCGGGCGCTCGCCGGGATCGCGCCGCCCTTGCCGTCGAGCAGGCGGGAGCCGGCTGAGCCCTTCCCGACCCGCTTGCCGTCCACGTACACCTCGCCGATGGCTCCCACCACGCGGCCCGTCTTCACCAAGTCTTCCATCGCCTTCTGCACATCCCCGACCTTGACGGGGGCGGCAGCTGTCGAGGCGGTGGCGGGCGGGGCCGCGCTCAAGACCAGCGCCGCGCACGCCAGCGAGGCTGCGCCAGTGAACGTCGCTCGACGCAGAATCATGAAGTCTCCCGCTTCCAGGTTCGAATACTCGGCTGTCGAGCCACAAGTTCTAACGAAGGCGGTGTTTCCTCGGCGTTTCCGTGCAGGGCCAGGTTGCTCTGCACGGAGCCCAGAGCACAGGCGCGGACCTTGGCCTCCGCTCCCGCACTCTGGGAAACGATCAGCGCTACGCCGGGAAGCGATCTTCTCGACCGTTCTTCCGGCCCAGGTCGGGGCTATTCGTGAACACCCC
>NZ_JBFAMX010001068.1:0-2048 GCF_040659615.1 Nonomuraea sp. NPDC049784 | reverse complement strand
ACCGCCAGCGCCGCCGGGGCGCCGATGACGGGCCCGAGCACGAGCACCAGCGCGCCCTCCCTGACCCCGACCCCGGCCGGGACCACGACGGTGAGGATGCCGGTGGCCCACGCGAACGCATACGCGCCGGTCGCGACGATGTAGAGGTCGGGGCGGCCGGAGAGCAGCCAGATGTGCAGCCCGTACACGAACCACCCGAGCGCGGTCCACGCCACCGCGATGACCACGGTACGGCCGGGCAGCACGCTGTCCAGCGGCTCCTTGCGCGCGATGCGCAGCGCCAGGTTGAGGCCCCAGGTGAGCACCTTGGGATGCAGGCAGACGATGATCACCGGCACCAGCAGCACGAGATACCAGGCCTTGCGGACCGCCTCCTGGGAACCCAGCGTCGCGGCGGCGATCGAGATGCCGACACCGAGGTTGATCACCAGCCCCAGCGAGACCGTCGCGAACGTGCGCCGAGGCGGGCTGCCGTGGTCGCGCCCGAGGTCCATCATCGCCGCGTACGCCCAGACGCCGCCAGGAATGTACTTCCCTAGCTGGCCCACGAACATGATCCGGGCGGCGATCCGCAGCGGCACCCGCGTGCCGAGCCCCGCCAGGATCTCCCGCCAGGCCACCAGCATGAGGAACTGGCCGAGCAGCACCGCGGCGAACGCCCCCAGCACCGCCCACGGCGACATCGCGGCGACGGCGCCGGTGGTCTCGTCCCAGTTCCTCGCCAGCCCGTACCCCAGAAAACCGATTGCGACCAGGGCAAGGACGACGCGCAGCAGGCGACGGAGCATTCGCTCAGGCTACGCGCGGTTCGCCAGGTAAAGCCAGACGACCACGCCGATCACCGCCAGAGCGGCGAGAACCGTAAGCGTGATCTTGGCCGCGCTGTACGGCCGGTCGCCCTGGACCTCACCGTTCGCGCCGTTGATCAGCACCTGATACGTCCTGCCGCCGAACAGATAGTTTCCGGCCCAGACCGGCAGCAGGACCAGCTTGAACATGACGTTCGAGTAGTGCGTGTCGACAGAGAAGACGCGCTGCACGTCGCCGCCGATGTGCCTGCGGCAGTCGCCGTGGATGACGTCGCGCATGACGAGCTTGGCCTGCTCCAGGCCGACCGGCGGCTCGGTGTCGTAGCGCAGGCTGTGGTGCCCGGCCACGTAGTCCGGGTGGAACGGCACCGCCTGCTTCAGCGGCCAGGGCTGGAGCTTGTCCAGGTCCTCCACCTGGGTGGTGGCGGGGACCAGGACGTCGTCGAAGTCACGCGCCACCCGGCCGGCGGCCGGGTACCAGCGGGTCCGCCTCTCCCTGCGGGTGCGTCTCTGGCCGCTGCCGTCGGTGTACGAGGTGGTGACCCAGTAGTGCTCGCCGCGCTGGCCCACGTAGTCGGAGGCCGTGCCCGCGTCGAACGTCCAGTGCGGCAGGTACGTGCTCTTCATCGACTCCGCCTCGGTGACCTTCTTGAGGTGGTTGGGGGCGAACCAGCGGGTCCGCACCCAGGAGCGGAGCGCGCTCCTGGCGCCGTCGCGATTGAGCGCGAAGGGGAGCACGGCTTCGGGGGCGATCTGGCTGTCGTTCGCGATGTCGGCGACCAGGACCGTGCCGCAGAACTGGCACGTCTTGGAGATCGCGTCGCTCTCCGTGCGGGCGGCGCAGCCCGGGCAGGTGAACTGGTGCGGGGCGAGGGTCTGGACGCGAGGTTTGGCCAGGAACGCCTCGTAGGAGAACTCGCGCACCTGGCGGGTGGGCGGGGCGATCTGCTGCTCGAGGCCGCAGTACGGGCAGCGCATGGCGGTGGTGCCGGGGGCGAACGCCACGCTCGCGCCGCACCCGGCGCACGGATGGGCGGGGGCGTGGGTGGGGGAGGTCACGTGAGGTCCTTCAGGCGGGCGGGAAGGGCGGTGGCGTGTCGCGCAGGAGTGCCTGTAGCTCCGGGACGTCGCGGGCGGGCGCCCACTGCGGCATTCCGGACTTCCACACCAGCGCGTCCGGGGTGAGCCCGGCGGCCGGCAGCTCCGCCTCGTCGAACGGGCCGCGCCGCTCGCCGTTCA
>NZ_JBFAMX010001067.1:0-2052 GCF_040659615.1 Nonomuraea sp. NPDC049784 | reverse complement strand
GTGGCGCTGCTCGACGAGGCGCTCGGGCGGCTGCGCGCGGCGGGGGCGCGGGTGGTGCTGATCAGCGGCAACCACGACTCGGCGCTGCGTCTGCGCTTCGGCTCGGCGCTGTTCGAGGCCGCCGGGGTCCACGTGCGTACGTCGCCCGACCTCGCCTGGGAGCCGGTGCTGGTGGACGACGTGGCCTTCTACGGCATCCCGTACCTCGAGCCCGAGCTGGTCCGCGCCGCTTGGGAGCTGCCCGACCGGAGCCACACGGCCGCGCTCACGTACGCGATGGACCGCATCAGGGCCGATTCCATACGCCATCGCGCCTCGGTGGTGCTGTCGCACTGCTTCGTCATCGGCGGGCAGGCCAGCGACAGCGAGCGCGACATCAGCGTGGGCGGGGTGGCGTACGTTCCGTTGCCGGCCTTCGACGGGGTGTCCTACGTCGCGCTGGGGCACCTGCACGGGCGCCAGCGGATGTCGGAGACCGTGCGTTACTCGGGCTCGCCGCTGGCCTATTCGTTCTCGGAGGTCGGGCAGGTCAAGGGGTCGTGGCTGGTCACCCTCGGCTCGGAGGTCTCGGATGTGGCGTTCGTGCCGGCGCCTGTGCCGCGGCCCGTCGGGCGGCTGCGGGGAGAGCTCGAGGACCTGCTCACAAATCCGAAACATACCTCTTACGAGGACCACTGGCTGCAGGTCATCCTCACCGACGCCGTCCGCCCCAAATCCGCCATGGACCGGCTCCGCGCCCGTTTCCCCCACACCCTCGCCCTCTCCTTCGACCCGGTCGGCGCCGCGCCCGCCGCCCAGCCCGTACGCGTCAGCGGACGGCCGGAGGCGGAGGTGGCCCTCGATTTCGTCAGGGAAGTACGCGGCGAGCCTGCCGCACCTGAGGAGGAAGACCTGCTAAGACAGGCCATCGAGGCGTCGAGGGTGAAGGAGACGATGGCATAGATGCGGCCGCACCGGCTCTCGCTGACGGCGTTCGGGTCCTTTCCCGGCTCCGAGACGGTCGACTTCGACGCGCTGGCCGAGGCGGGCCTGTTCCTGGTCCACGGGCCCACGGGGGCGGGCAAGACCACGATCCTCGACGCGCTCTGCTTCGCCCTCTACGGCCAGGTGCCCGGGCAGCGCAACAGCGCCCGCAGCCTCCGCTGCGACCACGCTCCGCCCTCGGCCGGACCCTCCGTCACGCTTGAGGTGTCCATCCGCGGCCGGTTACTCCGCATCCAGCGCTCACCGGCCTGGCACCGTCCCAAGCTGCGCGGGACCGGTTTCACGGAGGAGAAGTCCAAGGTCGTCGTCTCGGAGTGGCACGGGTCGGAGTGGCAGGGGCTGACGACCCGGCTCGATGAGGCGGGCGATCTGGTGGGCGGGCTGCTGGGCATGAACGCCGACCAGTTCTGCCAGGTGGCGATGCTGCCCCAGGGGGACTTCGCCAAGTTCCTGCGCGCGGACGGGGATGATCGGGCCAAGCTGCTCGAGCGGTTGTTCACGGTCAAGGTCTTCACCCAGGCGGAGTCGTGGCTGGCCGAGCACCGGAAGCTGGCGTGGCGGGAGGCGCAGGAGCTCCGGCAGCAGGTGGACTTCGCCATCAAGCGGGTGGAGGAAGCGGCGGGCGACGACCTGCATGCGGCCATCGTGTCCCCGGCGACGGCCGATGACTCGTCCGCGGTCGATGCGTCGCGGATGGCGGCCCCTGACCCGCCTGTGACCGTCGCGTCGCCGGTGGTGGCCGGCGACTCGCCCGGGGCCGCGCCTGCCCTCTTCGACCTGCCCCCGGCCTCGGGACCGGTGGCACATGACGCGCACGTCGCCGGCGGGGTCACGCCACCCGGTGCCGCGCACGACGGCGGCCCATCCGAGGGCGACGCCCCCGGCACGCCCGTGCCCGGCACCGCTGTTAGTCCCCGCGTGGGCGACGACGGGGCGTCCACGCCTGAGGCGGACCCCCTGCGTTGGGCGGGAGCGCTGCTGGACGCGGCGCGGGCAGTCGTGAGGCGGGCGAGCGAGCAGCACGAGACGGCCGGGCAGGCGTTGCGTACGGCGCGGCTGCGGTTCGAG
>NZ_JBFAMX010001066.1:0-2054 GCF_040659615.1 Nonomuraea sp. NPDC049784 | reverse complement strand
GTCGACCTGGACGACCCCACGACCGCGGCCGCGCTGCGCGCCGCGCCCCCGGCCGCGCCCACGGGGCAGACCGACCCCGGCCGGCTGGCGTACGTGCTGCACACCTCGGGTTCCACGGGCCTGCCCAAGGGCGTGCAGGTCTCACACGCCAACCTGGCGAACTTCCTGGTCACCATGGGCGAGCGGCCCGGCCTGGAACCCGGTGACGCGCTGCTCGCGGTCACCACGCTCGGATTCGACATCGCCGGGCTGGAGCTGTTCCTGCCGCTGACCCGCGGCGCGCGTGTGGTGGTGGCGTCGGCCGACACCACCCGTTCGCCGGAGGCGCTGGCGGCCGAGATCGACCGGCACGGCGTGACGGCCATGCAGGCCACCCCGGCGACCTGGCAGATGCTCCGCGACGCCGGATGGGCCGGCTCGCCGCGGCTGCGGGCCCTGTGCGGGGGAGAGGCGCTGCCCGCCTCCCTCGCACGGTGGCTGTCGGACCGCACGGCGGGGCTGTGGAACCTGTACGGCCCCACCGAGACCACGATCTGGTCCACCCGGCACCAGGTGACGGACGGGGCCGCCCCGACGCTGGGCCGCCCGATCGCCAACACCGTGACCTACGTGCTGGACAAGCACCTCGAGCCGGCTCCGGTGGGCGTGCCCGGCGAGCTGTTCATCGGCGGCGCCGGGGTGGCGCGCGGCTACGGCGGCCGCCCCGACCTCACCGCCGAACGGTTCATCGCCGACCCGCTCGGCCGGAGCGGCACCAGGCTGTATCGCACCGGCGACCGGGTCAGATGGCGGGCCGACGGCGAACTGGAGTTCCTCGGCCGGGTCGACCAGCAGATCAAAGTCAGGGGATTCCGGATCGAACCAGGTGAGGTCGAGGCGGCACTGTGCGCGCACCCGGCAGTGGCCGCGGCCGTGGTGGTCGCCCGCGACGACGGAGCGGGCCGCCGCCTGGTCGGCTACCTGGTGCCGGCCGACGTCACGGCGGGTCTGCCGGAGGCGGGCGAGCTGAGGTCGTTCCTGCGGAGGAGCCTGCCCGACTACATGGTCCCCGGTGCTTACGTGGAACTCATCGCGATCCCCTTGACGCCCAACGGCAAGTACGACCGGGCGGCACTCCCTGCCCCGCAGGCCGTGACCGGCGCGTTCGCCGCCCCCGCCTCGTTCACCGAGGAGAGGCTCGCCGCGATCTGGGCCGAGGTGCTGGGCGTGACCAGGGTCGGGACCGGCGACGGCTTCTTCGAGCTGGGCGGCCACTCTCTGCTGGCCACCCGGGTGATCTCCCGGGTGCGGGCGGAACTCGGCGTCGAGGTGCCGCTGACGGCGCTGTTCGACCACCCGACCGTGGCCGGGCTGGCCGCGGTGGTCGACGTGGCCAAGGCGGCCTCCGCGCCGCCCATTGTCGCGGTGCCGCGCGGACAGGCCCTGCCGCTGTCCTTCGCGCAGCAGCGGTTGTGGTTCCTGGACCAGCTCGAACCCGGCGCACTGGAGTACAACGTGCCGATCGCGCTGCGCATGAACGGACCGCTGGACGTGGCCGCGCTGGGCGCGGCGCTGGGGGCGATCGTGGAGCGGCACGAGGTGCTGCGCACCCGGCTGGTCGCGGTGGACGGTGTGCCGTATCAGGTCGTCGACCCGGCGGCCGGGCTCGACCTGCCGATCATCGACCTGTCGCACGAGCCGGACGCCCCGGCCCGCGCGCGGGAGCAGGTCGTCGCGGACGCGACGCTGCCGTTCGACCTGGAGACCGGGCCGCTGCTCCGGGCCCGGCTGATCCGCCTCGGCGCTGAGGAGCACCTGCTCAGCCTGTGCACGCATCATGTCGCGTCGGACAAATGGTCGGTGGACGTGCTGCGCCGCGAGCTGACCGTTCTGTACGAGGCGTTCTCCCGGGGTGAGCCGTCGCCGTTGGCTCCGTTGCCGGTGCAGTACGCCGACTTCGCGGTCTGGCAGCGCGAATGGCTTCAGAGCGAGGTGCTGGAGGAACAGCTCGGTTACTGGCGCGAGCGGCTCGAGGGCGCGGCCGCGCTGGAGCTGCCGACCGACCGGCCACGCCC
>NZ_JBFAMX010001065.1:0-2062 GCF_040659615.1 Nonomuraea sp. NPDC049784 | reverse complement strand
ATGCTGGACACGCCGATCACCCACCCGGTCGGCGGCCCGTACCTCTACAGCGACGTCGGCATGGTCATGGCGGGCCGGATCGCGGAGCTGGCCGGCGGCGCGCCGCTCGACGAGCTGGTCCGCGCGCGGGTCACGGGCGTGCTCGGCCTGGCCGACACCGGCTACCGGCCCGGAGCGCTGCCGCGGATCGCCGCGACCGAGTGGAAGCGGGAACGCCAGGGGGCCGCGCCGGACTCGGGCGCATCCGCTGCCGGCTGCGTGCGCGGCGAGGTGCACGACGAGACGGCGTACGCGCTGGGCGGTGTGGCGGGGCACGCGGGGCTGTTCGCCACGGCCGGGGACCTGCTGGCCTTCGGCGAGGCGCTGCGGCTCGGCGGCAGGCCCGTGCTGCGCCAGGAGAGCGTGGCCGAGATGCTGCGCGACCAGGGCGCCGAGGGCGCTCCCTTCCGTCATGGGCTGGGCGTGCGCATCGGCGACCCGGGCATCGTGGGGCCGCTGACCGGCGCTTTCGGCCATTCCGGCTTCACCGGCACCTCGCTGGTGGTCGATCCCGCGCGCCGGTTGACCGTCGTGCTGCTGACGAACGCCGTCCACCCCGTACGGGGGCGCGACGGCATCCGCGAATTGCGCCACGCGGTGGCCGCCGAAGCGTTGCGCCTCCGCGACCTCGCCCTTTGACAGGATGTAATTACAAAACCACAAATAGCGTATTGCTCAGCCCGAAACTGTGTGTGAAGGTACCAGTGAGACGGCCGGGAAAGCCTCCGGACGGATTGAAGGTTCCTTTCACCAGAAGGGCCTCGGGCACAAATGGATGAACCTCCATCGTCCGTACAAAACCGATTTATCCAGCGATTTGCTGGCATGGGGAGATTCGGCGCGGTCTGGACGGGCCAGGTCGTCACCCTCGTCGGCAATTCCGTATTGCGCTTTTCCCTGGTCATCCAGGCCTGGACCGTGGACCACCAGGCCACCCAGGTCGTGGCGCTGTCGCTCTGCGCGCTGCTCCCTCAGATGCTGCTGAGCCCCACCGCTGGGGCCATCGTCGACCGGTGCCGCAAGCGCACCGCCCTGCAGCTCGCCGACGCGGGCGGGCTCGTCGCCGTCGGCGCCATGGCGGCGGTGTACTTCCTCGGTGACCTGCACCTCTGGGTGGTCTACCTGACCGTGGCGCTGCTCGGTGCGTCGGCCGCGTTCCAGTTCCCCGCCCTGTCGTCGGCGGTGCCGCTACTGGTGGGCAAGGAGCAGCTCCAGCGGGCCAACGGGCTGCTCGCCACCGCCAAGAGCGTGGCCGACGTGGGCGGTCCCGCGCTGGCCGGGCTGCTCGTGCTGACCGGCGGGCTGGGCGCGGTGCTCTGGATCGACCTGTTGAGCTTCGCGGTCGCGCTGGTGACCGTGCGCCTGGTGCGCATGTCCGACGACGCGCCCGGCTCGGCCACCGAGCGCAAGCGGCTCGGGGCGGACTCGCTGGAGGGGCTGCGCTACCTGTTCGCCCAGCCCAGCCTGCGCGGCCTGATCCTGGTGTTCTTCACCGTCAACCTGGTGATGGTGTTCGGGTTCGCCGTCGTGCAGCCCATGATCCTGGCCAGGACGGGCAGTGACGTCTCCGCGCTGGCCAGCGTGAACGCCGGGATCGGCGTGGGCGGGATCACGGGCGGGCTGCTGCTGGCCGCCTGGGGCGGTCCGAAGAACCGGGTGCGCGGCATGATGCTCGGCGTCGTCGGCATGTGCCTCAGCGCCCAGATCGTCATGGCCATGGTGCACGGGGTGGTGGCGTGGACGGCGGCCATCCTCGTGGGCGCGCTGATCATGCCGATCGTCAACGGCTCGATGCAGTCCATCATCCAGACCAAGGTGCCGAAGGAACGGCAGGGCCGGGTGTTCGGGGCCGTCATGTTCGTCTCGCAGATCTCCTCCCCGGTGGCGATGGCCTTCTCCGGGCCGCTCGCCGACCACGTCTTCGAACCTCAGGCCGCCTCGGGCACCGGCCTGTCGGGGCTGCTGCGGCCCCTCGTGGGCGCCGGGCCTGGCAGCGGCATGGCGGCGATGCTGCTGATCGCCG
>NZ_JBFAMX010001064.1:0-2063 GCF_040659615.1 Nonomuraea sp. NPDC049784 | reverse complement strand
ACGTGATCGAGCGGGGGCCGCTCGCGCATCCGTTCCCGGCGTCCGGGCGTGACGTGCGGCATCGCCGAGAGCACCAGCGCTGACAGCCGCGATGAGTCGCGGGCCGCCACCTCCAGCGCGATCACGGCGCCCGTGTGGTGGCCGACCAGGGCGACCTGGGAGAGGCCGAGCGCGTCGAGCACCGCCTCGACGCCGTCGGCGAAGCGCTCGATGCTGAACTCGCCGGTGCCGGCCGACTGCCCGAAGCCGAGCGTGTCCAGCGCCATGGCGTGCACGTGGCCGCCCGCGATCGGCAGCACGCGGATGTACTCGGTCCACGACCGCGGGGTCTGGTGCAGGAACAGCACCGGCGGGCCGCTCCCGCATTCGGCGAGGTGCATCTGGCCGAACCGGGTGTCCACGTATCGGCGCCGCACGCTTGTCATCGGTCACCACCGTTCTGCTGATGCCGGGCCTCCGCAGCGGATGCTAGCCGAGGACAGGCCTCAGGGCTCCATGCCTTTGCGGAGCAGCGTCCACACCCGACCGGCGACCTCGCGCCGGTGGGGCGCCGGGGTCTTGGCGAGAGCCCCGGCGAGCATGCCGACGACCAGCACCAGATCGTCGGCCGTGACGTCATCGCGGACGGCGCCCGCGCGCCGGGCGTCGGGGAGCATGCCCGTCAGAAGGTCCGCCACGCGGTTGCGCACCTCGAGGATGCGGGGGTCGGGGTCGATCGGGGGCATGGTGACCATGTCGATGAACGCGGTCGAGGCGATGGTCTGCTCGGTGATCAGGGCCAGCACGTCGTCGAGGGTGGTGCCGGGCTCGGCGGCCAGCGCCTCCAGCTGGGTGACGCCGTCCTCGAACACGGCCATCGCGAGGCTGGTGCGGTCGGGGAAGTGCCGGTAGAGGCTGCCCTGGCCGACCCCCGCCGCGCGGGCGACCATGCTGAGCGGCGCGTTGTATCCGGCGCTGGCGAAGACCTCGCGAGCCGCCGCTATCAGCGCCGCCCGGTTTTCCGCGGCGGCGCTCGGTCCTCTGTTCGGTCGACGGGAGTCCGGCACAGCGGTTATGGTAGCAACCGGACAATCGTGTCCGGTTGTTGCGCCGCAGATGGACGGGGCTCGGCACCCGCTGATCGGAAGGACGGACTCTTGAGCACCTTTGACAGCAAGGTGGCCCTGGTCACCGGAGCGGGGTCCGGGATCGGCCGGGCGATGGCCGTGGCGTTCGCCAAGGCGGGCGCCCGCGTCGTGGCCTGTGACGTCAATCCGGAAAGCGCCGAGCAGACCGCCGCCGCCCTCGGGGACGTGGCCGTCGCCGTGTCCGCCGACATCGCCGACGAGACCTCGGTCGCGGCGCTGGCCGAGGCCGCGATCAGCGCGTACGGGCGCATCGACGTGCTGTGCAACAACGCCGGGATCATGGACACCATGGCGCTGCCCGCCGACATCCCCCTCGAGCTGTGGGAGCGGGTGCTGCGGGTCAATCTGACCGGCACATTCCTGGTCACGCACGCGGTCCTGCCGCACATGCTGAGCCAGGGCGGCGGCGCGATCGTCAACACCGCGTCGGAGGCCGGGATCCGCGGCGGCGCCGCCGGTGCCGCCTACACCGCGTCCAAGCACGGCGTGGTCGGTCTCACCCGCAGCGTGGCCTGGGCGTACGCCAACGACGGCATCCGCTGCAACGCCATCCTGCCCGGTCCGACCATGACCAACATCGCCACGAACACGTCCTTCGACCCGATCGGCGCCACCCGGCTCGGCCCCGTGCTCTCGCTCGGCGAGCGCATCGCCCAGCCGGAGCAGATGGCCGACGCCGCCGTCTTCCTCGCCTCCGACGCCGCCTCATTCATCAACGGCGCGATCGTCCCGGTGGACGGCGGCTGGTCGGCGGCCTGACCGCCGTCGCGCCACCCGGCCTCATCGTGGGTCCTTCACCATGAGGCCGGGTGGTGGCGGTCCTAGTGCGTGGGGACCTCGCGGCCGGCTCTTTGTTGTGGCGTTCACTGATGGGTCGGTGGAGCTGGTCTCGGTGAAACACCGGGAAGAGGACCAGGGCCCTTGGACGATCGCAGA
>NZ_JBFAMX010001063.1:0-2070 GCF_040659615.1 Nonomuraea sp. NPDC049784 | reverse complement strand
CCAGGCCGTCGTCGTGCTCGTCGCCGAGCGGATCGAGCAGGCCGCCGGAGCCGAAGCCGCCGCGGCAGCTCTGGATCACGACGTGGAAGCCCTGCCGGGCGAAGCCGCGGCCGTAGTACCAGCCGAACAGGCCGCGCCGGCCGTACGGGGAGCGCATCAGGATGACGGGAGCCCGACCGCCGCCGACCGGAGCGTAATGGTCGGCCAGCAGCGTCACGCCGTCGGGCATCGGCACGGGAAGATCCCGCTGGAGCCGCACGCGTCTCATGTACTTACCAGTAACATATGCCGCCCCCCGTGCGGTATCCCGGGGGCTTCCATTCCGGGTAAGGGCACCCATGGACCGGGTGCCCTTACCCGGGAGCCGCTACGAGAGCGCCTTGTCCGGGCGCTCCGAGATGCGGATGCCGTTCACGATCGTCGCGCCCTGCCGGGTGGCGAAGCGCACGTTGAGCTGGCCGTCGGTGACCTTCACCGTGTACTGCCTGCTCACGGCCGTGTACGTGCCCGCCTCCAGGGCCAGGTCGAGCGCCGGGATCGCCAGCTGCCCCTCGACCAGCACGTCGAAGACGCGCTTGCCCGGCTGCGTGCTCTTGAGGTCGGCGAAGTCCAGTTCGACGGTGTACGTGCCGGCGGGCACGTTGTCGAACCGGTACTCCAGCATCTTCTCCCTGGCGGTCCTGAACAGCGCCTGGTCGTCGGTCCCGGCGATGGTCTTGGACGTGCTCGACGTGCCGGTCGAGGTGGCCACGTAGCCGTAGCCGCCCGCGACGTACTTCTTGTCGGGCGTCCAGGTGTCACCGGCGCTGTCGACCAGGCTCTTGGTGGCGGCCGCGTCGATGGCCACCTGGAGCTTGGGCACCACGACCGTCACCTTGACCTCGATGGTCGGCTGCCGGCCGCTGGCCGACTGGACGAGCAGCTTGCCCGTCTTCACGGTGCCCGGCGCGACGCCGGCGCTGGAGAGCGTCGCCTTCAGCGTCACCTTCTGCCCCTTGGCGAGGTCGCCCGAGGCCGGCGTCGTGGCGAACCAGGGCTCCGAGGTCACCGTGTACGGCGTGGACGAGCCGAGGTTCGTCAGCTCCAGGGTCCGCGTACGGGTGGACTCGGCCGGCATCACCACGGTCAGCTCGGCGGCCGACGCGCTCACCCGCCCGGTGACCAGCGCCGTGTCGATCCGCGTCACCGTGGTGGGCGCGATCGTGACGGCCTTGGCGAAGGTGCCGTAATGCTCCTTGGAGACCACGACGTCGTAGTCGCCGGCCAGCACCTGCCCGTAGAACGAGCCGTCCTCGCCGGTCGTGAACGTGGCCACGTCGCCCACCTTCACCGTCGCCCCGGCCAGCGGCTGCCCGTCGTTGGCGTCGGTGACGGCGCCGGTCACCAGGCCGTGCCTGCTGGCCGTGAACGTCAGGCCCTGCCCGGTGGACAGCACGGGCTCCTCGTACGAGTACAGCATGGCGTCGTCGCCCGCCGCGTTCTCGATGCCGATGGTGGCGCTGGAGCCCTGGTCGCGCTCGCTCTCGATGTCCTTGTACCGGAACCCGATCGAGCCGTCCTCGCCCAGCAGCGCCGAGAACGACACCCGCTGGTCGCTCTCGCTGTAGAAGTTGACGTTGCGCCACTCCACGACGAACGTCCGGTGCGGCGCCGTGCCCGTCACCGCCGTGTAGACCCCGCTCTGGACATCCACGGTGAGGTCGTCCCAGTACGGGTAGACCGCGTTGTTCGGCGTGCCCGTGGTCGGGAGCCGGCCGTTGCTGCCGGTGGTGACCCGGTCGGTGGCGAACGAGACGTACCCGTTCGTGCCGATCCACGCCTTGCCGTAGCCCGTGCCGTAGAACGGGACCTGGAACGGCAGCGTCACCTGCTGGGCCTCGTCGTCACCGGCCAGCGCCAGCTTCTCGGTGCCCGCCACGTACGCCTGCGCGCCGCTCTTGCAGGTGTAGCCGAAGTTGTCGCCGCGCAGCGGCAGCTCGATGTCCTTGGTCACGTCGCCGGCCACCGAGACGGACGCCGTCGTGCCGCTGGCGCAGCGGGAGGTCGGCGTGACCGTCAGCTCGTAGTCGC
>NZ_JBFAMX010001062.1:0-2071 GCF_040659615.1 Nonomuraea sp. NPDC049784 | reverse complement strand
CCCGGCTGCTGCTCACCGACGCCGAGACGACTGGGATGCTCACGCTGGCCAACCTGCCCGAACTTCGCGCCGACGAGCCCCCCGCGCGGATGCCGGCGACCGCGCCACCAGCATGTCCGGCCCGGCTCCCCGACCTCGCCTACCTCATCTACACCTCCGGCACGACCGGCCAGCCCAAGGGCGTCCCGGTCACCCACACAGCGTTGATGCACTACCTGAACTGGGCGTCTCACTACTACGACACCGCAGGAGGCGTGGGCACGCTGGTGCATTCCTCGATCGCCGCAGACCTGACCGTCACCAGCCTGCTGCTGCCGTTGATGACCGGGCAGCGCGTCCAGCTGGTCCCGGCCGACGACCCGCACGATGTGGCCCAGGCCCTGCTTCATGCGCGTGATCTGAGCCCGCTGAAGGTAACCCCTGGCGGGCTGAGGATCCTGACCCGGCTTCTCACCGGTGAGCAGCTTGGCCGCGCCGTGCGGCACCTGGTCGTCGGCGGCGAGCAGCTGACCGCCCGCACCTTGTCGGGACTGGCGGTGCCTGGCCTGCTGGTGACCAACGAGTACGGGCCGACCGAGGCCACCGTCGGCTGCACCGCCTACACCTTCCGCTGCGGAACCTCCCTCCCGGACCCGGTGCCCATCGGCCGGCCGGTGTGGAACACCACTGTGGAACTGCGCGCGCCGGACACCGGCCAACTCGTCGCGACCGGTGGTACAGGCGAACTCATCGTCATCGGCCCCCAGGTGGCCGCCGGCTACCCGAACCGGTCGCCAGACAGCACCGCCCGGTTCTTCACCACCCCATCAGGTGAGCGCGGCTATCGCACCGGTGACCTCGCCCGTCTTCGACCCGACGGCGACCTGGAGATGCTCGGCCGGATCGACGACCAGCTGAAGATCCACGGCCACCGCGTGGAACCCGCCGAGATCGAAACCATCCTGACCAGCGACCCGTCCATCGCCGAGGCCGCCGTCGTCGCAACCGTCACCGGCGCGGACGGCGCCCTGTCCCTGACCGCCTTCCTCGTCCCCGCGGCCACCGCCGAGGACGACGGCCTTATCGAACGGGCCCGAGCCCTGTGCGAGCGGCACCTGCCGTTCTACGCCCGGCCCGACCACCTGCACCTGGTGACCCGGTTGCCGCTGACCTCGAGCGGAAAGGTAGACCGCCGCGCCTTGGCTGCCCT
The DNA here is from genome assembly GCF_040659615.1 of Nonomuraea sp. NPDC049784. NCBI lineage: Bacteria > Bacillati > Actinomycetota > Actinomycetes > Streptosporangiales > Streptosporangiaceae > Nonomuraea > Nonomuraea sp. NPDC049784. The sequence continues at coordinate 882 of NZ_JBFAMX010001062.1, read as the reverse complement.
CCCGGCACCTGACCCCGCCGGTCACGGCCCTTCGCCGGAGCACAGCGATCCGGTCATGAACGACCTCGCCCGCCTCTGGGGTGACATCCTGGGCGAGCTCCCGCCCAGCAGCGAGACGAACTTCTTCACCAGCGGCGGAGACTCGCTCAAGGCCGTGCTGTTCGCCGGCGCCGCGCGACGGGCGGGGCTGCAGCTGACCGTCCACGACGTCCTGCACTACCGCACGCTCGGCCGGATCGCCGGTGCCGTCACCGCGCTTCGCGCCAGCGCGGATGCCTTCTCGGTCACCGATGGGCCCGTGCCGCTCAGCGCTGTCCAGCACGCCCTTCTCACCACCCGACCGGTTGCAGGGGCCTGGACCATGCGGTATCTGAGCGTGGCGCCCTACCGGGACATCGATCCGATCCGGTTGCAGCAGGCGTTCGACGCAGTCGTGCGCCGTCATCCCGCGCTGCGCTCTACCTTTTCCCGCTCCACCAGCGAATGGTCGGCACGGCTGGCCCCGTTCGCCGCGCGTGGCCTGCACCTGCTGGACCTGAGCGGCCACCCCGCCGATGACCACGACGAGCTCGTGAACCGGCGCCTGGCCGAACGCGAGGACCTGTTCGACCTTGCGGGCCCGCTCGTCGACCTCGTCCTGATCGGCGGCGCAGGCCCGCCGCGGATCGCCTGGATGGTCCACCACCTGGTCGCCGATCTCGTGTCCTTACAGATCCTCACCCACGACCTGTGGGACGCCTACGACCACCCCGACGCACAGCCCGCCCCGGCAGACGACGGCTACATTCGCTGGCTCGGCTCGCCCCAGGACGTACCCGAGCTGCCCACCGGGCCGTGGCTCACCGACAGGCCCCACACCACGGCCACACACCTGGGCCCGCG
>NZ_JBFAMX010001061.1:0-2083 GCF_040659615.1 Nonomuraea sp. NPDC049784 | reverse complement strand
GTATCGAGCCGGGCGAGATCGAAGCCGCGCTGCGCGCCCACCCGGAGGTCTCCGCCGCGGTCGTCGTGGCCCGCGAGGACGACGGCGACCGGCGCCTGGTGGCGTACGTGGTGCCGACGGACCTGGGCGTGGGCGTCCCGCCCGCCGGGGAGCTGCGGCAGTTCCTCGCCCGCAGTCTGCCCTCCTACTTCATCCCCGCCGCCTTCGTCGAGCTGGCCGGGCTGCCGCTGAACGCCAACGGCAAGGTGGACCGGGCCGTATTGCCGGCCCCCGACACCAGCAGGCCCGAGCTCCAGGAACGGTTCGTCGCGCCGGCCTCGGCCACCGAGGAAGTGCTCGCGTCCATCTGGGCCGAGGTGCTCCACCTGAACGGTATCGGCGTCACCGACGACTTCTTCCAGCTCGGCGGGCACTCGCTGCTGGCCACCCAGGTGATCTCTCGGGTGCGCTCGACGTTCGGCGTGGAGCTGCCACTGTCGACGCTGTTCGACCACTCCACCGTGCGCGGGCTCGCGGCGGTCGTGGACGCGGCCGCCCCCGCCGAGCAGGCGCCGCCCATCGTGGCGGCAGGACGCCGCGACAGCCCGCTGCCGCTGTCGTTCGCGCAGCAGCGGCTCTGGTTCCTCGACCAGCTCGAGCCGGGCTCCCCGGAGTACAACGTGCCGATCGCGCTGCGGCTGACCGGTCCTCTGGACGTGCCGGCGCTGAGCGCGGCGCTGGACGCGATCGTGGAGCGGCACGAGGTGCTGCGCACCCGCCTGGTCGCCGTCGACGGCGTCGGCATGCAGATCGTGGACCCGCCGTCGGGCTTCGGGCTGGACGTGCTAGACCTCGGCGGGGAGTCCGACGCCGTGGCCCGCGCCGAGGCGCTCGTGGCGGCCGACGCCAGGGCGCCGTTCAACCTGGCCGCCGGACCTCTGTTCCGCGGCAGGCTGATCAGGATCGGGCCCGACGACCACCTGCTCGGCATGGTGACCCATCACGTGATCTCCGACGAGTGGTCCACCGGGGTTCTGCGCCGCGAGCTCACCGTCCTCTACGACGCCTTCCGTACCGGGCAGCCGTCGCCGCTGGCCCCGCTGACGGTGCAGTACGCCGACTTCGCCGTCTGGCAGCGTGAGTGGCTCCAGGGCGAGGTGCTGGAAGGGCAGCTCGCGTACTGGCTCGACCGGTTGGGCGGAGCTCCGGCCCTGGAGCTGCCCACTGATCGGCCGCGCCCCGCCGTACGGACGTCGGGCGGCGGGCTCGTCGAGTTCGAGCTGCCCGACGCCGTGACCGCTGGGATGCGGGCGCTCAGCCGCGAGGCCGGGGCCACCATGTTCATGACGCTGCTGGCCGCGTTCGGCGTCCTGCTGGGCCGGTACGCCGACCAGGACGACGTCGTCGTCGGCACCCCGATCGCCAACCGGACCAGGGCCGAGACCGAGGACCTCATCGGGTTCTTCGTCAACACGCTCGTGCTGCGCACCGACCTGTCCGGCGACCCCACGTTCGCCGAAGTCGTCACCAGGGTCCGCGACGGGGCCCTCGCCGCCTACGCCCACCAGGACGTGCCGTTCGAGCAGCTCGTCGACGTCCTCGCCCCTGAACGCGACCGCTCCCGCCACCCAGTCTTCCAGGTCATGTTCGGCGTGGACCGGGTCGACGAGACGCCGCTGACGCTGGGCGGGGTGGCCACCGAACCGGCGCCTGTCGGGTCGGCCGTCGCCAGGTTCGACCTGACGCTGTCGCTCGGCGACGGCCCCCAGGGCATCGGAGGCCACCTGGAGTACAGCACCGACCTGTTCGACCGGAGCACCGCCGAGCGGATGACCGGCCACCTGCTGGCCGTGCTCGAAGCGGTGGCCGCGCGGCCGGACCTGCGGCTGTCGGAGCTGCCGGTGATGAGCAGGACCGAGCACGAGCGCACGGTCGTCGCGTGGAACGACACCGCGGTGCCCGTCGCCTCCGCCGGCGGCGTGCACGAGCTGGTGGGCCGTCAGGCCGCCACGTCAGGCGAGGCCGTGGCCGTGGTCTTCGGCGACAGCTCGCTGACCTACGCCGAGCTGGAGCGCCGGGCCAACCGGCTGGCCCACCACCTGAG
>NZ_JBFAMX010001060.1:0-2097 GCF_040659615.1 Nonomuraea sp. NPDC049784 | reverse complement strand
AGGTGTAGAAGAGCGCCTCGTTCGGGCTGTCGAGCTCTCGAAGCTCCTTCGCAATATGCCCCGCGACGGCACGCTGCTGCCATGGCTGCTGGTCACCATGATGGTGCTGCCCGCCGGCCTGGCGCTGGCCCAGATCCCGGCCGCGTCCAGGCTCGCCGAGCGGGCGCTGGTCGAGTCGGTGGTGATCGCGGGGCTGGGCATGCTCGTGGTCGCCGTCTACCTGGTGGTCGTGATCGGCCTGGGCCACGAGCCGGTGGGATCCGAGCACGACGTGCTGCTCGCGAGCGTGGTGGCCGCGCTGATCGCCGTCGTACTGGCGCTGCCGCTGCGGTTCCGGCTCGTCTCGATGGGCCAGTCCATGCTGGGTCGGCGCGGCCAGACCCCTGAGGAGGCGCTGGCCTCGTTCGGCGCCCGGATGAGCCGCGCGGTGCCGTTCGACGAGTTGCTGCTCCAGCTCGTCGAATCGCTGCGCGCCACCCTGGGCCCACAAGGCGCGGAGGTGTGGGTCGGCACGGAAGGACTGCTGCACCTCACGTCCAGCGTTCCCGAACGTCCCGAGGCGCAGATCGCGCTCAACGACAAGGAACGCCTGGTCGTGGGGCGCACCAGGATCGGGGGCAGCACCTGGCTGTCGATGTGGCTGCCCACATTGCTCGACGGCCATCCCGCCGACGCTCCCATTCGCGTCGCGCCCGCCGCCCACCTCGGCGAGCTGCTCGGGCTGCTCGTCGTACGGCGGGCGCCGGAGGGCGCCGAGTTCACCGATGAGGACGACCGGGTGCTCATCGAGCTGGCTCGCCAGGTCGGGCTGGCCCTGCACAACATGCGCCTGGACAACGCCCTGCAGGCGTCCCTGGAGGAGTTGCGCCAGCGCAACGAGGAGCTCCAGGCGTCGCGCCTGCGCATCGTCACCGCGGCCGACGCCTCCCGCCGGGCCATCGAGCGTGACCTGCACGACGGCGCCCAGCAGCACCTGGTCGCACTGTCGGTGAAGCTCGGCCTGACCAGAGAGATCATCAAGGACGACCCGGCGATGGCCGCCGAGCTGCTTGAGGAGCTGCGGACGGACGTGCAGAACGCGAACGCCGCCTTCCGCGAGCTCGCTCACGGCATCTACCCGCCGCTGCTGCGCAACCATGGTCTCGGCGAGGCGCTGCGCTCGGTCACCCGGCGGGTCGCGCTGCCGTACCAGGTCAGCGTGGACCTGCCGCGGCGCTACCCGGAGGAGGTCGAGGCCGCCGTGTACTTCTGCTGCCTGGAGGCCATCCAGAACGCGGGCAAGTACGCGGGACCCGGCGCCACGATCCAGGTGAGCATCCAGGCCGAGCCGGGCAGACTCAGCTTCGCGGTGAGCGACGACGGCGTCGGCTTCGACACCCGCGGAAACGAGGGGCACGGTTTCGTGAACATGACGGACCGGCTGGGCGCGATCGGCGGCGTGCTGCGCGTGGAGTCCACGCCCGGCTCGGGCACGACCGTTCGCGGCGACATCCCGATTTCCGACGAGCCCGCCGACGGCCGGTCCCGGCGGGCTCCAGACCCCCAGGAGCCGGTCAACGGCCAAGGCGACGCCGGCGTGCACGCGATCGGAGACGGTGATGATCAGGCCTGACGGGTTCGACGCGGTGGTGGTCGGTTCGGGGCCGAACGGCCTGGTCGCGGCCGTGACGATGGCCGAGGCCGGCCGCCGCGTCCTGCTCGTGGAGGCCGCCGACCGCTTCGGCGGCGGCCTGCGTACCGAGGAGCTGACCCTGCCGGGCTTCCGCCACGACGTGTGCGCCACGGTCCTGGCCCTGGCCGTCGCCAGCCCGGCCTTCCGCGCCCTCCGCCTCGACCAGCCGGTCGCCGGTCACGGTCCGCCACCCGTGGAATGGGCGCACGCGCCCATCGCCGCGGCTCATCCGCTGGACAAGCAGCCCGCCGTGCTCGTCCACCGGGACCTGGAACGCACGGCCACGGAGCTGGGCCAGGACTCGGCCGCCTGGCGGGCCACCGTCGGCGCCGCAGCCCGCGCCGGCGACCCGCTCGTGGACACGCTGCTCGCGCCGCTCTCGCTGCCGCGCGCGCCCCTCGGCGCGGCCAGGTTCGGCGCCCTCG
>NZ_JBFAMX010001059.1:0-2103 GCF_040659615.1 Nonomuraea sp. NPDC049784 | reverse complement strand
GGCGCCTTCGTGCGCGACGTGCTCGGCGCCCGCGTGACCGAGCAGATCATGCTGGACAGCGGCCGGATCTCCGCCCAGTGGCTGCACTTCGCGAACAAGTCCTACGACCTCGTCTACACCGACGACTGGTCAGGCGCCTCCGGCCGGCTGCACCATCTCGCGTTCGCCACGAACACCCGCGAGGACATCCTCAGGGCCGCCGACATCTGCCTGGAGAACGGCGTGTTCATCGAGACCGGCCCGCACAAGCACGCCATCCAGCAGACCTTCTTCCTGTACGTCTACGAGCCCGGCGGCAACCGCATCGAGCTGTGCAACCCGCTGACCCGGCTCATCCTGGCGCCGGACTGGCGGACGATCACGTGGACGGAGGCCGAGCGCGCCAAGGGACAGGCGTGGGGGCTCAAGACCATCGCGTCCTTCCACTCACACGGCACCCCGCCCACCGCCACCGAGTGACGGCCGGGCCGGCCCGCAGCACGCAAGGGACCACAACGCCCTCGGTCAGGGGCCGGACCGCCGCATGACGGCCGCGTGGCCCGCCGGCTCATCGCGAGCCGCAGTCAACCGAGCGAGGCGGGTGGCGGGCCGATTTGACTCATTGACGCCTCCGCAGGCAGAGGCTAACGTCGTCTCATAACTTAAAGGAAACTTTCCTAATAGTTTCCTGGCATCCCACCCCCCATAAACCCCCCAACGGATGTCGGAGAGCCATGAGACACAGCACCCTGAGCAAGATCCTGGTGGCGTTATTGCTGCCCCTCAGCGCCGTGGCCGTCGCCCCGCCGCAGGCCTCGGCCTCGGAGTACGCCGCCGTGGCACAGTGGACGGCGTGGACGGCGTACACGGCCGGCACGCACGTCACGTACAACGGCGTCGAGTACGAGTGCATCCAGAGCCACACCTCCCAGCCCGGCTGGGAGCCCCCGAACGTGCCCGCCCTGTGGAAGGTCTCGAGCGGCGGCGGCACCGACACCACAGCCCCGTCGGTGCCCGGCAACCTGCGCTCGACCGGCGTGAGCAGCAGCAGCGTCTCCCTCGCCTGGGACGCCTCCACCGACAACGTCGCCGTCACCGGCTACGAGATCTACCGAGGCGGCACCCTCATCACCACCGTCACCGGCACCACCCACACCGACACCGGACTGACCGCCAACACCGCCTACACCTACACCGTCCGCGCCCGCGACGCCGCCGGCAACCGCTCCGCCAACAGCAATTCCATCACCGCCACGACCACGGGCGGCGGCGGAGGCGGCGGGAACAAGGTGCTCGGCTACTTCGTGCAGTGGGGCGTCTACCAGCGCGGATACCACGTCAAGAACATCGACACGAGCGGCTCGGCGGCCAAGCTGACCCACATCAACTACGCGTTCGGGAACGTGCAGAACGGCCAGTGCACGATCGGCGACAGCTACGCCGACTACGACCGCTTCTACCAGGCGGGCGAGAGCGTGGACGGCGTGGCCGACACCTGGGACACCGGCGCGCTGCGCGGCAGCTTCAACCAGCTGCGCAAGCTCAAGAAGAAGTACCCGAACCTGAAGGTGCTGTTCTCCTTCGGCGGCTGGACCTGGTCCGGCGGCTTCACCCAGGCCGCCCAGAACCCGACGGCCTTCGCCAACTCCTGCTACAACCTGGTCGAGGACCCGCGCTGGGCGGACGTGTTCGACGGCATCGACATCGACTGGGAGTACCCGAACGCCTGCGGCCTGACCTGCGACACCAGCGGCGCGCCGGCGTTCAGGAACGTCATGTCGGCGCTGCGCGCCCGCTTCGGCTCCGGCAACCTGGTCACCGCGGCCATCACCGCCGACGGCACCAACGGCGGCAAGATCGACGCGGCCGACTACGGCGGCGCCGCGCAGTACGTCGACTGGTACAACGTCATGACGTACGACTACTTCGGCGCCTTCGCGCCGCAGGGCCCGACCGCCCCGCACTCGCCGCTCACCTCCTACTCCGGGATCCCGACCCCGGGCTTCTACTCCGACGCCGCGATCCAGAAGCTCAAGAGCAAGGGCGTGCCGGCGAGCAAGCTGCTGCTCGGCATCGGCTTCTACGGCCGCGGCTGGAGCGGGGTCACGCAGTCCGCGCCCGGCG
>NZ_JBFAMX010001058.1:0-2104 GCF_040659615.1 Nonomuraea sp. NPDC049784 | reverse complement strand
GACGGCAGGCCGCTGCTGACGCCCGACGGCCCCGAGGTGACCTGGGGGCTGCCCGAGCACGTGGCGGCCGAGTCGATGGCCAGGCACAGGGGCTACTGGTGGGCGCCCGACGGCACACGCCTGCTGGTGGCGCGCGTGGACAACGCCGGGGTGAGCACGTGGCACCTGCCCGAGCCCGCCGACCCCGGCAGGCCGCCCAGAACCATGGCCTATCCGGCGGCCGGCACCGAAAACGCCGACGTGACACTCTGGCTGACCTCCCTGGCCGGGGAGCGTACCGAGGTGATCTGGGACAGGACGGCGTTCGAGTACGTCGCGGCGGTGTCGTGGACCGGGCAGGGCCTGTTGGTGCTGGTGCAGAGCCGCGACCAGCGCACCACCCGCGTTCTGGAGGCCGACCCCGAGACGGGCGCCACCACGCTGCTGCGCGAGGACACCGACGACGCCTGGCTGGAGCTCGTGCCCGGCACGCCCGCCCGCACCGCGAGCGGGGAGCTGGTCTGGACGGTGGACCGCGACGACACCCGCCGCCTGATGGTGGGTGACGACCTGGTCACGCCGCCGGGCCTGCAGGTGCTGCGGATCCTGGCGGTAGACGGCGACACCGTGCTCGCGCAGTGCTGCGACGAGCCGACCGAACGCCACCTGTACAGCTACTCCAGGGCCGAAGGGCTGGTCAGGGTCACCTCCGAGCCGGGGGTGCACACCGGGACGCGCGGCGGCGGCGTCACGCTGGTAGTCACCCGCACCTTGGAGGAGCACGGGGTCCGTGTCATGGTGAGCGACGGGCGGGCGGCCACGCGGATCGCCTCGAACGGCGCGATCCCGGTCCTGCGGCCGGAGGTGGAACTGGTGTCGCTGGGCAAGCGGGAACTGCGCGGCGCCATCATGTTCCCGGCCGGCCACGTGCCGGGCTCGCGGCGGCTGCCGGTGCTGCTCGACCCGTACGCCGGGCCGACCGTCGGCCGGGTCCTGCGGGGACTGGACGACTTCGCGGTCTCACAATGGTTCGCCGACCAGGGCTTCGCCGTACTGGTCGTGGACGGGCGCGGCACGCCGGGCCGGGGACCGGCCTGGGAGCGGGCCATCCACCTCGACAAGCTGAGCGCGGCGCTGGAGGACCAGGCCGACGCGCTGCACGCGGCCGCCGGCCGCTTCCCCGACCTGGACCTGGGCCGGGTGGCGATCCGCGGCTGGTCATACGGTGGCTACCTGGCGGCCGCTGCCGTCCTGCGCCACCCCGACGTCTTCCACGCCGCCATCGCGGGCGCCCCGGTAACCGACGCACGCCTTTACGACACCCACTGGCAGGAACGCTACCTGGGCCACCCCGACCAGCACCCTGAGGCCTATGACCGCAGCTCCCTCATCGCCGACGCCCCGAACCTGCGCCGCCCGCTCATGCTCATGCACGGCCTGGCCGACGACAACGTCTTCGCCGCCCACACGCTGAGGTTGTCGGCCGCGCTGCTGGCCGCGGGCCGCCCACACACCGTCCTGCCGCTGTCAGGCGTCTCACACATGGCCGCCCAGGAGGAGGTCGCCGAGAACCTGCTCCTGCTCGAGCTGGACTTCTTGCGCTACAACCTTCCCCCCACGCCCTTTACAGTGTAGATCACTAAGCTCTGAGGCCGAGCGCCGCCGCCGTCACCGGCCGCGCCCGCCCCGGCTGCATCAGCAGGTCCGTCGAGTCCGAGAGCTGATCCACGCACCCCAGCAGCGGCAAGTCCCTGATCGTGGGATCGGACACCGACGCCATCAACGCCTCGGCGAACCGGTCCCCTCCGATCACCTCGAACGGCCGGTCGAAGAAGGGCCGTACCCGCTCATCCACCGGCTCGGCCAGCGCCACGCGGTTCTGCAGCGCCGCCACCCGCGCGTACGCACCCGACAGTCCCTGCTGCCGCTCCCGCCAGGAGCGGGCAGCCAGCGCCGCCCCCAGGCTCTCCCCCAGCTCGGTCGAGCCCGGCAGGCGCGCCAGCGCGCTGCCGAGCCATTTCGCGTACGGCGGGTAGCGCCGCCGCAGCAGCAGCGCCAGCCGCATCACCTCCCGGGCCAGCCGCGCCCCCACCACGGCCGAGCCGAGCTCGTCGCCCACCTCGCC
>NZ_JBFAMX010001057.1:0-2108 GCF_040659615.1 Nonomuraea sp. NPDC049784 | reverse complement strand
CGTACTGGCCGGGCACCGACAGGCAGCCCTCATCGCCCGGATCGAGGCGCCGCTCGCCCACGCCTGGGAGCTCCAGCGTGGGGTTGACGACGACGCCCTTGTGGTGCTGTTCGTCCGCGTCCGGGCAGTCGTAGACGAACACGCGCAGCGGTACGCCGATCTGGTTGGCGGCCAGGCCCACGCCCTCCGCCGCGTACATGCTCGCGAACATGTCGTCCACCAGCGCCTTCAGCTCGCCGTCGAACCGGGTGACCGGCTCGCACGGGTGATGCAGCACCGGATCGCCCACGTGCACGATCGGCCGGACCTCTCCCACGACCAACGCCTTTCTCTGGGATTGCGAACGTTGCGCGACAAGTTTACGGGCTCCATGTGTATGTCTCATCATTCAAGACATTTCTTCTTGAATGATGAGATTGCGCTACTGTGATCGGCATCGGAGCGAACCGAAGGAGTTTGGCGATGGACGCCGTCTACACGCATGGCCACCATGAATCAGTGCTGCGCTCGCACCGCTGGCGCACCGCCGAGAACTCGGCCGCGTACCTGCTGCCCCACCTCAAGCCGCACATGAAGGTGCTGGACGTGGGCAGCGGCCCGGGCACGATCAGCGCTGACCTGGCAGGGCTGGTCGGGCACCTGACGGTGTCCGAGGTGACCGAGGAGGCGCTCGACCTGGCCAGGGCCGAGGTGACCGCCAGGGGAGTGGACAACGTGGACTTCGCCGTCGCGGACGTGCACGCGCTGGACTTCCCCGATGACACGTTCTGCGTGGTCCACGCGCACCAGGTGCTGCAGCACGTGGGCGACCCGGTGCAAGCGCTGCGGGAGATGCGCAGGGTGACCAAGCCCACCGGGTACGTCGCGGTACGCGACAGCGACTACTCCGCGTTCACGTGGTATCCGCTGCTGCCGGAGCTGGACGAGTGGCTGGCGCTGTACAAGAAGGTCGCGCGGGGGAACGGTGGCGAGCCGGACGCGGGGCGGCGGCTGCTGTCGTGGGCCAGGGCGGCGGGCTTCACCGACGTGACGGCCACCTCCTCCACCTGGTGCTTCGCCACGCCCGATGACCGGGCCTGGTGGGGTGGGATGTGGGCGGAGCGGATCCTGCGCTCGTCCATGGCCGAGCAGGCCCTGGCCGGCGGGGCCGCCACGGAGGCCGATCTGCGGCGGATCTCGGAGGGCTGGCTGAAGTGGGCGGAGGCCGAGGACGGCTGGCTGTCCATCCTGCACGGCGAGATCCTCTGCCGTGCCTGACGAGCCTTCACCGCGGGCGGGTCAAAGGCCGAGCGTGTGGGCGCGCTGCCACTGCGGGTCACGGTAGAGGACCATGTCGGTGCCGATCATCTCGTCGGGCGCCGACAGCATGGTGATCTCGCCCGAGTCCTGCAGCTCCAGCAGCAGGTCTCGGACCCGCGGCCCGACCGGCAGCCGTCCCGCGGGCAGCCCCAGCCCAGCCCGCACCAAGTCGGCGATCTCCGACAGGTGGAACGGCCCCTCGAACCTCGCCACGATCCCGCGCACGATGGCCATCGTGATGAGCTGCTCGGCCTCGGCGTACGCGAGCTGCCAGGTGATCTGCTCCTTGCGGCGTCCGGTGGCCGCGCACGCCGTGCAGCCGCGCGTCAGCCCGGGCGCCACCTCCTCCTGGGTGGATCCGAGGCAGACCGAGCACAGCCCGTTCTCGGCGGCGTGCAGCTCGGCCGTCATCCGCCCGGCCAGCACGGCGCCGCACTCGCAGGCGAACGCGTCACCCAGGATGCCGGTCTGCGGGAAGATCGAATGCGTCGTCACCGGGCCGACTCTACAGAATCTCTAGCCGCGCATGTCCGCCAGCCCGTGCAGCCGGCGCAGGGCCTTGCGGGCCGCTGCGGCGACCCGGTCGTCGGGGTGGTGGTCGATGAACACCCGCAGCACCTGCCCCGTCCACGGATGCTCCCCGAACGCCAGGATCGCGATCGTCCCCGCCTGCTCGTCCGCGTCCATGCCCATGGCGATCGACTCGATCACCTCGCCCGTCTCGCCCCCGAACTCCAGCAGCGCCGCCGCCATGTCCACCAGCACCCAGGCGATCTCGTCCGGCGCGGGCTGCCGGTCCTCGCGCCCCG
>NZ_JBFAMX010001056.1:0-2109 GCF_040659615.1 Nonomuraea sp. NPDC049784 | reverse complement strand
ATGACGGACGCCGAGAACATCGCGTACCCGCTCATGTAGGCCGCGCTGATCGTGATCGTGTCGCTCAGCTGGGCCTCGCGCAGCACGACGTACGCCGTCATGACCTTGACCAGGCTGGCCACCGGAGCCCGGCGAGTCTCGCGCTTGCCGAAGTGCACCGTTCCGGCCGAGTCGACGACGTACGCGGACTTGGCCGCGACCTCCGGAGCGTCCGCCGCCGCGGCCGGAGAGGCGACCCCCACAACCAGTGCGAGGACGGCAGAGCCAATGAAACCCCCAATACGCATGCCAAACATGTTGGCAGGAGATCAAGAGTCCGTTTGCCGAACTACGCCATAAGGCCAGATCGGATGGGGTAAATCCAAGCTGGACCCGAGGGGAGTGGGCGGCCGTGGCGGGCAGGTTCATCATCAGCGAGGACGGGCAGGGCGGCTTCCGCTTCGCGCTCGTGGCGAACAACGGGCAGACGCTGGCGGTCGGTGAAGGCTATCCGACCAAGATCGCTTGCGTGAACGGCATCGAGACCGTGCGCAGGAACGCTCCGGAAGCCGTCATCGAGGACCAGACCGGGGCGACTCTAGGAGACCAGGGCCTCTGAGGAGGCGGCGCGCCGCTTCCTCCTGCGCCGCACCACCATCCAGGAGATCGCGGCCACGGCGAGCACGGCCACGACCGCCGCCGTGACGGGCGAGCGCGCGGCCAGCTCCAGCCATCCCCACACGATGGCCGTCAGGCCGAACCACCAGATCGGCGCCCAGGTCAGGCAGCCCAGCGCGCTCGCGACCACGTACCAGGGATAGGACACGCGCAGCGCACCCGCCACCCAGGGCAGCGTGTGCCGCAACATGGGCACCCAGAAGCAGCCGTAGACGGCCAGCGCGCCCCACTTCTCGACGACCCGCTCGATCTTCGCGATCCGCTCGCGCCCCAGCCGGACGCCCACGCGCGAGTCGTAGAGCTTCTCGCCCAGCCTGCGGCCGACCCAGTAGTACACCTGGAACGCGCCGAACAGGGCGAGGATGAGCACGGCCCCGACCAGCCAGTACGGCAGGCCGAACAAGGACGGCTTCATGGGATCGGCAATGCCGCTCATCCACCCACCCCTCCCGAAGCCTTAGGTCAGGCTTACCTTAGTTCAAGGTGCAAGCTTCCGCCACACCCGGTTGCAAGCCTCCGCAACCAGCCGACAACCAGGGCTCAACCACCCAGCCTCACTCTATGAGTGAGGCAAAAGGGGGTTGAACATGCCGGTGACAAGCGCAGCCGTCCTGGCCAGTGGCGCCAAGAGCGCGGCCAAGCTCCTCGTGGCCGCCCTGGCGTTCACCGGCGCGTACGCCGGCTTCGCCACCGCCCCCGATGGCGCCGGCGCCACACCCGAGCATGTGATGACCGTCACCCTGTCGGCCCGCGAGGCGCCCTACACCGAGCAACTCGAGCCCCGCGTGACCGTCAACCGGTCACGGGCGCCGAAGCCGTCAAGAACGTCCGTTTCCAGGTGAGCTGCCGACCGATCGCTGCGCCGCCTCCACCCAGCGCGGCACGCCGACCCGCTCGGCCACCTCGAGCGCCTTCTTGTAGTGTTCGCGCGCGGCGTCGGGCTGCCCCAGGCGTATGGCGAGGTCTCCGAGCGTCAGCGCCACCGGCCACAGGGCCACCACGCCGGTGCCCGCACCCGCCACCCGGTCGGCGAACGGCTTGAGCTTGTCGTAGCAGTCGACCATCCGCTCCCGGTCGTCGAGCAGCATGCCGGCCAGGGCCCGCCAGGTCATCGCCAGCTCGTAGAGGAAGTCGGGGCGCACCGGCGGACGGGTGGCGGCCACGGCCTTGGCGTCCTGGAGATGCCCCGCCGAGGCCAGGGCCAGCGCGTACGCGTCGAGCGTCCACTTGGCGCCCCGCCCGTGGGCCTCGGCGAGCAGGTCGACCATCTCGGCCGCCCGGCCGTCCACCAGGTGCAGGCAGAACGCCGTGATCAGCGGGAGGTCCTGGCGGCCCTCCAGCATGCCCGCCCGCGCGGTCATCCTGGCCGCCTCGCGGTAGGCCCGCTCGGCGCCCGCGTAGTCGCCGGAGATCATCAGCCGCTGGCCCGCGTACCAGACCACGACCGCGGCG
>NZ_JBFAMX010001055.1:0-2111 GCF_040659615.1 Nonomuraea sp. NPDC049784 | reverse complement strand
GCCGCTTTCTTGCCGAGCAGCTCGGCGATCTCGTCGCCGATGACCAGGATTGCGGGCCGCTTGGGGCTGACGGGGAAGAGCTGGTTGTCCTCGGGGCGCAGCTGACGGCCGCGCAGAGGGATGGCCGCGGCCGCGTCTTCCAGGATGTGCGTGGCGGCCTCCCAGGTGGTGGCGATCGGCCGGTCGAGGCGCGGCAGCAACGGGGCGTAGGTGAGGCCGTCGTTCTTCAGGTCGATGATCCACAGCAGGACGTCCCCGCAGTGGGCGCGCATCCACGCGATCAAGCGCTGGAGGTTGGACTTGGCGCTGCCGGGCTCGCCCGCGTACACGCCGCGGGTCATGCCGTGCTTGGGCAGGTACTGAGCGATGTACATGTCGCGGCCGTCGTCGTCCACACCAACCCACACCGCCTCGAGGATGCTGCTGGGGATCTTGGGAGGGGCGAACTTGACCGTGCGGGCCTCGATCCTGCCCTCGTGCCAGATGATCAGCACGCGTGCCGAGGAGGTGTGCTTGGGGTCTTGGACGACCTCACGGATTGATCCTGCGGGCCAGTGCATCCCCGACTCGATCTCCGTGCGGGTGGTGGGCTTGTCGAGTTTGGCGCGAGTCACGTTGACGGGGAGCCGCAGTGGGATCTCCACGCGGCCGGTACCGCTCACTGAGATACGGTCGGCCACGACCACTCCGGCGAAACCGAGCTCGGCCAGGACGATGGGCAAGGTCTTGGCGAGGACGCGGACGCGGAGCCGGACACTGCGCCACTTGCGGGGGTTGGCGGAGAACCCCCAGGCGATGACCAGGGTGAGGACGCCAAGTGCCCAGCTGCTGTAGGCGGCGACGTGGGTAATGCCGATCATGGCGGCGGTGAGGGTCCAGATGCCGGCGGCCGCGGTGGCGGAGGTGGCAGCGGTGCTGGAGACCGGTAGTACGTGGTGGCGCCTCAGCATCAGATGTATCAGGGCGGCTGAGGTTGCGGTCAACACCGCGTTGACCCACCAGGGGATGCCGCTCACGGCAGCGATCGCGGCGTAGAGGTAGCAGCCGCAAGCGGTCCACCAGGGGATGTGAAGGTCACGGTGACGCCACATTCGGCGGGCTATCCCTAGTGCCGCGGCGCGGATGAGGCGCCACACCAAGTGGTAGATGATCAGCTTGGCGAGAAACCGAAGGAGCCGCACGAGCGGGTCGCGCTTGACCTCCTGGACGGGCTGCGGCGCGTTGGCGGCCGTTCCCGGGGGGAGGGCGGCAGGGCGCTTGCCGAACACGGGCTTCCTTTCCTGGGTGCGAAGGACCGGGTGGGTCAGCCGAGCAAGGTCCAGCGGCCGCCGGTGTTGGAGGCTGCTTCAGCGTCGTCGGCGATCGCAAGGGTGATGGTGCGGGCGGTGCCGCGCATGCGGCCGGCGGCCTCGCGCAGGGATCTTGCGGCCTGTTCGGCCTCCTCACCCCGCAAATCTCCGGGCGGGATGTGACCGGCCATCATGTCGAGCAGGGTCGCGGCGCCGGTTCGAGTTCCGGCCGCCTTTGCGGGTGATCTTGGAGGCCAGCCGGGCGGAGGTTCGGTAGGAGCGGGTACTGGCCTTGTCGCCGTAGAAGATGCCCACGGGGTCAGTCCTTCGGCTGCTCGGTGCGAGAGGTGTGCGTGCGGCGGTCGAGGACCTGAGGGCGGGCTCGTCTAGCGGCGATGATGATCGCCGCTAGGATCCCGGCCACGGCGATGAGCGCTGGGATGGGGAAAACCAGGAAGCCGAGGTCGAGCATGGGCATGGGGTCTCCTTAGGCCGGTTGAGGGAGCGCAGGGCGGGCGGTGGGGGCAGGGCGCGTGGGCGCCCACGCTGGGGTCGGCAGCTTCATGAGGTGCTTGCCGTGCCGGATGAGAAGTCCACGGCCAGGAACAGTCCGGCGAATAGGGCGGCGAGGGCGAAGGCAAGGGCCTTGAGCGTTTCGCCACCGAGTCCGGCGGCGGCGAGGGTGATGCCGATGGAGATCAAACCGAGCAGAAGCAGCAGCCATCTGCCGACCTTCAAGATCAAGGTCAGGACGTGCAGAGCGGCGGCCGCCCGGGTGCACCGAGCAGCTCGGCGACGCCGGGCCTGCCAGCGCTGCTGGAC
>NZ_JBFAMX010001054.1:0-2116 GCF_040659615.1 Nonomuraea sp. NPDC049784 | reverse complement strand
CCGGCTTCGTGCTCCTCCGCCATCGCATCCTGCTCGGCTAAACCACGGTCCGTCACCACCGAAAGTGCGCCAGAGCCACTGACTGGACACACCCAGGCACCTCGGGTCCACCCATCAACAATTTCGGGATGACGACCGCAGGCTTGCCCATCCTGCTCGGACAGGTCCTGCAGGAGGACGGCCACCGGCTCGCTCACCTGCATCGTGGCCGCGGGCGTGATGGCGGTGTCATCGCTGAGGTCAAGTCTGATGACGGAAGTGTCGGTGCCGGGTGCTTGGGTGTGGGCATGCATTACGGCATCGACGTCGCGATCCTCGGTGAGCTCGCGGAGCCAGCGCGCCTGGTCACTCTCGCCAGGGCGGCCGAGGCGGCCGGATGGGACGCCGTGCTGGTGTGGGATCATCTGGCCTTCGCCTGGGGCACACCGTCGGCGGACCCGTGGGTGGCGCTGGCCGCTGCGGCCCAGGCGACCTCGCGTATCAGGCTGGGCACGGCGGTGACGGCCGTGGCCCGGCATCGCCCGGAGATCCTTGCCCAGACCGTGGCGACGCTCGACAGGCTGAGTGGCGGCCGCGTGATCTTGGGGGTCGGGCTGGGCGGCGTGAGGGAGGAGTTCACCGCCTTCGGCTCAGCGCGTCCCGGCGGGGCGGTGCTTGATGAGGCGCTCGACGTGATGACCTCGCTCTGGTCCGGTGACGAGGTCCATCACCGGGGCGCTCATTACACCGTGGACGGGGTGCGGCTCGCGCCGTTGCCGTTTCAGCGCCCTCGGGTCCCGGTGTGGGTCGGCGGCACGGCCGCAGGCGCCCTTCGGCGGGCCGCCCGCTGGGATGGCTGGATCGTCGCCGGCGACGACCAGGAGGGCCGCATGACGCTCTCGCCTGACTCCCTGGCCGCTCAGGTCAGCGAGCTGCGCCGGCACCGGGTTACCGAGGGGGACCTCGACGTGGCGGTCATCGGGGTGAGCGAGCCCGGCTCGCCGGTGCGGGCCTACGCCGAGGCGGGCCCCACGTAGTGGCTGGAGCACCTCCATGGCTACCAGGGCCTGTGGAAGGGCTGGTGCAGCGCGTCAAGCGGGCCCGCCCCGCGTGAAGCACCCTCGATGCGGGCGTGGCTCAGGACAGCTCGATGCGCAGGCTGACGGCGTCCCGGCGTGCCAGGGCGGCGGGGGTGCGCCGGTGCGGGAGCGTTTCGATGACCGCGTGGATAGACGGGCCCTCGTCCAGGTCGAGCAGCGGTGCCATTATGTGGGCGATCTCGCGGGCGAGGTAGCCGACGTGCTGCCCTGAGGGCAGGTGCACGGCGATGGCGTTGGGGTCGGCGAGGTTGTCGCGCTCACGCCGGAGGAGGATGAGGTCGCCGCTGTGAGCCTCAGCCAGGAGTGAGGCAGTGCCTAGCGGGCCGATGCCGCGCACAGGGACGGTGAGGGTGCCGGTTTCGGCGACGGCCAGCTCCACTGCCTGCCGGGGCGTGAGCAAGACGGCGGCGCGGTCGAGGAAGAGCCTGGCCGTTTGCCGGCTGACCGAACTGGCCACCGCATCCGGGGTGAGGGCTGCTGCCCAGGACAGGAAGTGCGCGAAGCCCTCGCCAGGAAGGGCGGCGTAGAGCTGGCCAAGGGCGATGGCATCCCGGCGGTTGCGCACACCGATGCTGGCGGCGAAACACGCCGATTCGGAGTCGACGCCGTACTTGATCATGGCGGCGCACGCCGTGACGGGGCCGGGCAGTGGCAGGCCGTCGCGTTCGTGCTCCCACAATTGCACGATGGCCGAGATCACCCACGCGAGGTCGTGGACGACGAGCCGATCCAGGACCTTGACGAACCGCATCGGATCGTCTGGACCGAGGCGTGCGCCATGGCGGCGGCGGAGCTCGTCGACGGCCAGGCCGTCCATCCAATCGGTGGACACATCGACGAGCACGCCGATGTCGGAGATGCGTTCCTGACTGGCTGAGCGGTGCAGCTCGGCCACGGTGATGGCCTGCCGCAGCAGCAGGTGGCGCAGGTCGGGCCAGCCGTCGTCGGTGAGCAGCTCGGGATCGAGGTCGACCTGCGCGGCCAGGGTCTGAGCGGCGGTGCGGGCATCGGCGCAGCCGGACAGGCTGAGCCCAGTG
>NZ_JBFAMX010001053.1:0-2117 GCF_040659615.1 Nonomuraea sp. NPDC049784 | reverse complement strand
CCCGGCCCGGCCGCGCCCCGACCCAGGTGCCGAAACTGGACACCAGCGAAGGTACCGCCGTGCTGCCGGAGGCGATCCGCGCGCTGGACGGCATTTTGGGGCTTGCCCAGAGCGACCACGCTCGCCTGCTGG
The DNA here is from genome assembly GCF_040659615.1 of Nonomuraea sp. NPDC049784. Lineage (NCBI taxonomy): Bacteria > Bacillati > Actinomycetota > Actinomycetes > Streptosporangiales > Streptosporangiaceae > Nonomuraea > Nonomuraea sp. NPDC049784. The sequence continues at coordinate 1,985 of NZ_JBFAMX010001053.1, read as the reverse complement.
TGATCGCCTCCGACGGCCGGTTGGACTCCACCGCCCAGACCGCCACCGCCGCCGGGCTGATCAGGCGCCTGGCCGAGCGGGGATGTCCCACCCTGCAGCTGTGCCTGGACGGCAAAACCCGTCTGCTGCCCGGCGCGGTCGAAGTGATCGCAGACGACGCGGCCGGTGCAGCTCACGTCATCGGACAGGCAGCGGTCACCGCGCTCAGCCGAGCTCGTCCCTGATCCCGGCCTCCGCGCGACCTGCGCCGCCTCCGACGACCAGCACCTGGTCGTTGCCGGCACAGCCGCGGGCGGGCTACCTCCCTCCACGCCGAAGGCCGCCCCGGACGTGTCCTGCCGCACCGCCACCGCGCAGGCAGGCACGTCCTCCGGTGGCCGCGTGAACGACCGCCACACCCTACGAAAGGGACACGACCACGCCCGCCTACGAGAACCTGACCCAGGTCGAAGCCCTGGCACAAGCGGTGGCCGTCGAACTGGGCGACGGCTTCCACGCTGAAAAATGGGACCACGGCCCCTTCCTCGGCCCGCACCTGGTGCTGATCAGCGGTGACCTGCGCATCGCAGTGCACCACAAAACCAACGGCGACCTCGCCAAGCGGCGCCTGCGTTTCAAGGGGCTCTCCCCCGGCCCCGACCTCGACCGGGCCATGTGCCTCAATGGCCCGGAGGTGTCGGCAAGCATGGACCGCCCGCCCGGCTCCATCGCCGGCCAGATCACCAGCAGGCTGCTGCCCCACTACCGGCTCCGCGCCGTCGCCGACCGTGCCCAATGGGATCGCCACGTGCAACGACACACCGCCCGCGAAACCGAAGCAGCCCGCCTCGCCGCCCAGCTGCCCCGAGGAAAGCACTTCCCCGACACCTACCTCAGCGCCTCCAGCTGCGCCCGTTGGAACTCCGAACGCGGGTACGGCGGCATCAGCGTCTTCGAGGCCGAGGGCGAGCTGACCTACAACATCCACCTCGTCGGCCTTCAGCTCAGCCCCGCGGAACTGGCCGCCTGCCTCGACCTGGTTCACACCCTCAACCGGCCGCCAGCGGCGCATCCAGCCACGATCCCTCCCGCCGGGTGAGGGCGAAGCCTGCCACCAGCACCACCGACTATCCCCTCTTCTGCTGGAGACCGCCTTCTTGATCGCTGAACAGTTTCCGCCGATTGACATCGAATGCCTGATCAAGACGGCCGTTGATCTGTGGCACGGTGCCGAGCTGTCCACCCGCCAGCGGGACGTGCTCGCCCGAGCCGACGCCGCCATGGAAGCAGACCACGCCGGGCAGAGGCCGACGTCCCCGGCAGCGAGTGCTGTGCTCGAGTCGCAGCCCGCCGACCGTGTGTGGATTCTGTGGCACAGCACTGGCGTGGTCGCCGACGCCGGCCTCAGCGCGCATCGCAGCGAGGACGCGGCTTTGGCCGAGCTCGCTCAGCACGCGCGAACCTCCTGGCCAGGCGGCGAGGACGGTGTGCCGGAACAACCGCCCGCCGACGATCGCCAGGCCGTCGACCTCTACTTCGGCCCGGAAGGAGAACGTGACGGCGACACCTACCTCCTGCGCGAGGTAGCGATCGGCCCCCGCCGGCCGACCCGTCTGCTGCCGCTGGGGCTTCGATTCCCTGACGCGGCCGGCTGCGCACAGGCCAACCGCGAGGCGATCTTCCACCCCATGACGGAAGACGACACTCTTCCAGCGCTCGAAACCGCCGGCGTCCTGGTGTTCGCCTACCTCGATGCCGCCGAGAAGGCCGTCCGCGTCTCCGTTCACCTCGACACCACCGACGAGCGGCTCATCCGGGCCGACGCAACCGTACCGCTGCGCGTCATGGTGGGCGACGCTGTCGTCTTCGACGACAGCGGGCACACCGGCCCCACCTGGAACCTGCTGGACGAGCTACTCCAAGCCGCCGACCACCGGCAATCCCTCGCCATCGAGGAGGCGGCGCTCGCCGCAGGCATCCTGTGGCGGTGCCCGACCTGCCGGTGG
>NZ_JBFAMX010001052.1:0-2118 GCF_040659615.1 Nonomuraea sp. NPDC049784 | reverse complement strand
CGAGCACGTGCCGCGCGGCGGCGGCCGCGGCGGCGGGCTCGTCGATCCCCAGGAACGGGTGTCCCGGAACGTACGGCTCGTCCACCACCACGACGGGCAGCTTCCTGGCGAACACCTCGGCCAGCGCCGGATGCCCATCGGGCAGCGACATCACGCAGAACGAGTCGACCACCGCGTCCCTGACCGTCTCGCTGCGCCGGTCGCCGTGCGGCAGCGGCAGGATGAGCAGCCCCACCCCGGCGTCCTCGGCCGCCGTGGCCAGCCCCTGGAAGAACCCGATCGCGTACGGGTCGGCGAACGCGTACGCCAGCGTCTCGCTGAAGATCAGCCCGAGCGCCCCGGCCCGCCCCAGGCGGAGCGAGCGCGCGGTCGGGTTGGGACCCGCGTAGCCGAGTTCGTCGGCCACCTCCATGATCCGCCGTCGCAGCCCGTCGCTGAGCTGGTCGGGCCGGGAGAACGCGTAGGACACGGTGGCCCGGGACACGCCCAGCCGGTCGGCGATCGTCTGCAGTGTCACCCTGGCCATCGTCCCACCGTACCGAAGAGCTTGCCCGGCCTGTCTTAATCGATTAAGGTCTTAATTGATTAAGGAGGAGTCATGGACGCTATGCAAGTCCTCGCCCATCAGACGGCGATGGGTTATCGGGATTCGCTGGGCGAAGCGCTCCCCGGGGCGCCGCGCCGGCCGGACCACCCGAGGGCCAAGGTGCGGGTACGGGTGGCGCACTCGCTCAGGTGGACGGCGGATCGCCTGGATCCCGCCTGCCGTGCTGTGTGAGGCCGGCCTTCCTGGGGGCACCTGTGTTGGTGCCATGAAGAGCACAGGTATCGAACTCGAACGGCGGACGGCCAAGGTCGGCGAATGACGGCGGTGTGGCTGCGCCTGGTGGGGGTCGGCGCGATGAACTCCCCGCGCTACCGCCCCGCCGGGCTGCTGGCCGGCTGGCAGGGCCACCGCGTCCTGTTCGACGGAGGCGGCGAGGCCGCGGGCGGTGAACGGCTCGACGGCTGGCTGGTCTGTGACGAACGCGCCGAACTGATGCCTCAGATCCGCCGCGCGGCCCGGGCGCTCGGGATGACCGCCGGGGTGGCGGCGTACGAGGCCGAGGGCGTGGAGATCGTGCCGCTGCCGGTCAGCCACACCTCACATCCCACCTACGGCTACCTGATCAGGACGGAGCGGGCGCACGCCGCCTGGGCGCCGGAGTTCTGGACCTTTCCCGTCTGGGCGGCCGGGGTGGACCTGATGTTCGCCGACGCGGCGGGCTGGGACCGGCCGATCCGCTTCGCCGGCGGCGTGGGCGGGCACGCGAGCGTGCTCCAGGTCGCGCGGCAGGCCCGCGAGCTCCAGGTGGGGCGGCTGGTCTTCGCCCACATCGGCCGCCCCTCCATCCGGGCGATCGACCGCGGCGAGCGCCCGCTGTTCGGCGAGTGGGGGGCCGAGGGTCGCACCTACCCCCTCGGTTAGCCGCCCGCGATCTGCTCCCCGGCGTAGTCCAGGAGCCGCTCGGCGGTCTCGAAGCGGCGCTCGTTCTGGTCATTGAGCAGCACGCCCACCACGCGCTTGCCGCTCCGCTCCCCGGCGAAGAGCAGGCAGTATCCGGCGGCGCGCGTGTATCCGGTCTTCACGCCCAGCACCTCGTCGGCGCGCGACAGCAGCTTGTTCGAGTTGTGCCAGGTGTGCGCCCTGTGCACCGATGTCTTGGCCACCTTGTGCGCCTTGCTCCCGACCACGGCCGCGAAGGTGCTGTCGTCCAGTGCCCGCTGCGCCAGCTTGACCTGGTCGACCGCGGTCGAATAGCCGCCGTTGCCCGGTGTGGGCATGCCGTCGGGGTTGGTGTAGCGGGTGTCGGACATGCCGAGGGAGCGGGCGGTGCGGTTCATCTTGGCGACGAACGCCGTCTTGCCCGGACCGTAGTGCCGCGCCAGGGCGCTGGCCGCATCCGCCCCCGACGGCAGCAGAAGACCGTACAGCAGGTCCCTGACCGTGAGCCGCTCGCCCTTCCGCAGCGCCGCCGTGGTCGCGCCGTTGCTGCTCGCGTACTTGACGTCGGCCGCGCTGATCGTGATCGTGTCGCTCAGCTGGGCCTCGCGCAGCACGACGTACGCCGTCATGAC
>NZ_JBFAMX010001051.1:0-2129 GCF_040659615.1 Nonomuraea sp. NPDC049784 | reverse complement strand
CGCCCCGAGGACGGTGCGCCGCGACGTCGACCGGCTGCGCAGCCTCGGTTACCCGGTCCATTCGGCGCCCGGCGTCTCCGGCGGCTACCGGCTGGGTGCGGGCGCGGAGCTGCCGCCGCTGCTGCTCGACGACGAGGAGGCCGTGGCGGTGGCGGTCGGCCTGCGTACCGCCGCGAACGGCACCGTGACCGGCATCGAGGAGACCTCCCTGCGCGCGCTCGCCAAGCTCGAACAGGTGCTGCCCGCCCGCCTGCGCCATCGCGTCAACACGCTGCAGCGGCACACCGTGCGGATCAACCGCGAGGGCCCCACCGTCGATGCCGACGTTCTCACCCGCGTGGCCGCCGCCTGCCGCGACCACGAGCAGCTCCGCTTCGACTACACCGGCCACCAGGGCGAGACCGCGCTCAGGAAGGCGGAGCCGCACAGCCTCGTCACCAAGGGCAATCGCTGGTACCTGGTCGGCTGGGACGTCGACCGCCGCGACTGGCGCACGTACCGCGCCGACCGGATCCGGCTCAGGACCCCGAACGGCCCGCGCTTCACCCCGCGCGAGCCGCCCGAGCCGGACGTGGCCGCATGGGTGCAGCATCGCCTGGCCCACCAGATGTGGCCTTTCGAGGCCCGCTTCCTCGTGCACGTCCCCGCCGAGCGGCTCGCGGGCAGGACGTCGGGCGCGGTCGAGGCGGTGGACGACCGGACGTGCCTGCTCACCCTGCGCGGGGACGACCTGAACCTGATGGCTGTGGTGGTGGCGTTCCTGGACGTGGACTTCGAGGTGCTGGAGCCCGTGGAGCTGAAGGATCGTCTGCGCGTTCTCGGTGAGCGGCTGCTCTCCTCTAGAATCTGATTCTGTGTCAGCGTTCTTCACGCAGAAGCAGGGCGAGCTGGTGCCAGCGCCGCACGCCCGTGGCCCCTGGTCCTCCGACATGCTCCACGGCCGCCTGCTCGGCGGGCTGGCCGCCCGCGCCATCGAGAGGCGGTACGCCCAGCCGGGGCTGCACTTCGCCCGGCTGACGGTCGATCTGTTCCGCAACAGCCCGATGGTGCCGGTCACAGTGGAGACCTCGCTGGTCAGGTCCGGGCGCAGGATCCTGGTGGCCGACGCGATCATCGCCACCGACCAGGGAGTGATCGGGCGGGCCAGTGCGGTGCTGCTGAGGCAGGGCGAGCAGCCGGACGGGGAGCAGACCTTCGTCACGCCCGCGTGGGACGCGCCCCCGCCCGACGGGCCGCCGGCGGACGCGCGCGCCGCCTGGACCCCGCCGTTCGACCTGTGGCGAGTGACGGAGTGGGGGGAGCCCGGTGCCGGCCGTGTGTGGCTGCGGGAGACGTACCCGCTGGTGGACGAGGAGCCCGTGACACCGTTCGTACGCGCGGCACTGGCCGCCGACTTCGCCAGCCCGCTGAGCAACGCGGGGGTGGAGGGGCTGCGCTTCATCAATGCCGACTACACGCTGACGCTCGCCCGGCTCCCGGCCGGTGAGGTGATCGGGGTCGAGACCACCGGTCACCTGAGCGCCGACGGGGTGGCGACCGGGCAGGTCACCATGCACGACAGGGGCGGGCCTTTCGGGTTCTGCGTGGTCACGGCGGTGGCCAACACAATGGGGATCGGCGGCCGCTAGCCCCGGCTGGATTGTCGTACCCGCCGCGTAACGTTCGGCAGGTGCGTTCAGCTGTGCGTCTCGCCGCCGGGGAGGGGTTCCGCCTCGATGCGGTGACCTGCGTCGACGACCATCGCGGGTGGTCGGCGGCCGAGGTGGGCTCCGGGCACCGCCTGGTGCTGGTGCGTCGTGGCCTGTTCCGGCGCAGGGTGGATGGGCGGGCCGCCGTGATCGACCCGACGATGGCGTACCTCTCGACGCCCGGCGTGGAGGAGCACTTCGCCCACCCGGCCGGCGGCGACGTGTGCACCTCGGTGTTCCTGTCGCCCGAGCTGTGGCGCACGCTCGCCGGTGACGGCACGCCGTTCGCCCGCCCCACCCTCTATGTGGACGCCCGTCTGGACCTGGCGCACCGGCGCTTCCTCGCGGCGGCGCGCGGCGGTGACGCCGCCTTCGAGCTGGCCGAGTCCCTGCTCTCCCTCATCGGTGCCGCCCTCTCGCAGCTGGCCCCTGCCCCGACCC
>NZ_JBFAMX010001050.1:0-2129 GCF_040659615.1 Nonomuraea sp. NPDC049784 | reverse complement strand
GCCGCCGCGGCCGCCGTCGGGATGAGCCACGGGGAGACCCCGCGTGCGAGCCTGACGCGGCTCGACTTGGCAGAATCGTCTGACACGTACAACCTTTGGTGGAGACCGAATTGGGCGCTTTGCCGTGATGTTACAGAACAAGCAACTATGACACGGCGCAACTACACAAGCAAAGCGCCTCGAAGTCCTTTTCGCTAGACCTGCTCCGGGTGTGGCTCCTCGCCCTGGCGCGCGTCGATACGCGCTTTGATCAGGCTGGCCACGGTGGTGACGACCATCGTGGCACCAATGACCGAGAGCGACACCCAGATGGGGATTTCGGGCGCCCAGGAGACATCACTGGCGTGCAACGCCTCCAATATCAGCTTAACCCCGATGAACCCGAGGATGAACGCCAAACCATAGCTGATGTAGACCAGTCGTTGCAGCAGCCCGCCCAGCAGGAAGTAGAGCTGACGCAGTCCCATCAGGGCGAACGCGTTGGCCGTGAAGACGATGAAGGGGTCCTTGGTGAGCCCGAAGATCGCGGGAATCGAGTCGAGCGCGAACAGCAGGTCGGTGCTCCCGATCGCGACCATCACGATGAGCATCGGGGTCACCATGCGCCTGCCGTCGATCTTGACGGTGACCTTGGAGCCGACGTACCCCTCGGTGGTGGGGAACGCCCTGCGCACCCACCTCAGCAGGATGTTCTCGTTGAACTCCTCTTCCTCGTCCTTGAGGTGCTGGCGGATGAGGTTGATCGCGGTGTAGACGAGGAAGGCGCCGAACAAGTAGAACAGCCAGCTGAAGCGCTCCAGCGCCGCGGCCCCGAGCGCGATGAAGATGCCGCGCATCACGAGCGCCAGCAGGATCCCGACGAGCAGGACCTTGTGCTGGTAGGCCCGCGGCACGGCGAACCTGCTCATGATGATGAAGAAGATGAACAGGTTGTCGACGCTCAAGCTGTATTCGGTGATGTAGCCGGCGAAGAACTCCCCGGCCTTGTCAGGTCCGAACGTGCCCCAGAGAATCGCCCCGAACACCACAGCCAGTGCGACGTAGAACGTCACCCAATATCCGGCCTGCCGCATGGAGAACTCTCGGGCTTCTCCGCGGTCAACGATCCACAGGTCAATGGCCAGGACAACAAGGAGACCGCCGATCACGGCGATCCAGGCCCACACGGGTACAGTCACGACTCAAGACCCTCCGGCATGCACGACTCATTGCCGGAGGTCTCTCCCGCCCGCTCACAACTGCGGACCGGCAGCCCCGGGGGCCCCGTGGAGTGGGGCTGCACCGTGATGACGAGGCTGTCGCGAAGGGATACTCCCCTCCCTAACCCAGGCAGTATATGAGAACGCCCCGACCCGGCCTAATCATCCTCCGGATCTTGAGGGCCGTACACGGCCAGCGCGTTCTCCACGGCGTCGTCGGCTCCGGGCATCTCCCGCCCGCGCCGCTGAGCCGCCGCGGCCAGCGTTTCCGCAGCTCCAGGCGCTGCGATGAGCTCCCGTACGGCCGCGCGCAGCCCCTCGACGTCCCCATAAGGGACCAGGATCCCGGCGTCTCCCAAAATTCCTGGAATGCCCCCTACTTTGGAGGCGATCGCCGGCGTTCCCGACATGAGCGCCTCGCGAAGGGTGAGCGGCTGACCCTCCCAGCGGCTCGGCATCAGCAGAGCGACGGCGGCCCCGAGCAGGTCGGGCACGTCCTGCCGGTGTCCCAGCAACACCACGGGCAGCTTCTCGTCCTCGATCCTGCGCCGCAGCTCCTCACGCAGCGGCCCGTCACCCGCGATCACGAACAGCGGCTCTCCGCCGGGCCAGGGCCCGGCGGCGACGTCGAGCAGCGTCTCGAGCCCCTTCTGCTGGGCCAGCCTGGCGAGCGTCAGAAAAACAGGCCGGTCGCCCGCGCCCAGTTCGTCCCTGACCTCCCGAGGCGTTCGTTTCGCCGGGCCCGGCGCGGGCGCCGGCACCACGGCGGCCCGCACGTCCCTGGCGCCGAGCCGGGACATGCCCTCGCCGAGGTCCGGCGAGACCACGAGCACGTGGTCGGCCCGCCGGGCCACGATCCGCTCCAGCACCCCGTAGACGAGCCCGACGAACCCGCCGGCGGTCAACGCGTTGTGCAGGGTGACGGCCAGC
>NZ_JBFAMX010001049.1:0-2146 GCF_040659615.1 Nonomuraea sp. NPDC049784 | reverse complement strand
CCCGCCGAAGCCCACGTCGGCCAGCCACGTGCGGCCGTCCGCCTCGACCGTCAGCGTGGCGTGCGAGCGCGGCAGGTGGTAGCGGCCCAGCCGGATCCTGGCCAGGTGCCGGGTCAGGGTGAAGCCCAGGCGTTCGAGCACGGCGGCGAACAGCAGGGTGTGCTCGTGGCAGTAACCGCCGCGCCCGCCCGTGACCAGCTTGTCCTGGAGGCTGCCCAGGTCGAGGTCGATTCCCCGGCCGAGGAGCACGTCGAGGTTCTCGAAGGGGATGGAGCGGACGTGTGCCAGGTGCACCTGGCGCAGCGTCTCGTACACCGGCTCGAGCGGGCCGTCGTGACCGATCCTGGTCAGGTACGCGTCGAGGTCGAGCTTCTCAATGTCCCATGTCATGAGATCGACCATGGCGCACACGACGGCCCGCGCGCATCACGCGTTCATGGGATTCGCCGACAGGACGAGCCTGATGGCGAAGTTGTGGTACCCGGCCCGTTCGAACGCCCTGGCCATCGGGACGTTGCCGGAGTCCGTGTCCGCCACGATCCGCCGGACGCCGCGCTCGGCGTGGCAGCGGGTGATCTCGCCGAGCAGGTCGTCGACGTACCCGCGGCCGCGGTGCTCGGGCACCACGCCGAGGTAGCCGACCACGGGGCCGCCGTCGTTGGCCGACGGGATGGCGACCCCGACGAGGTCCCCGCTCTTGTCGTACGCCAGCCGCCACCACGACCGGTCGCCCGGCATGGACGTGAGGTCCTGGACGTCCTCGCGGGCCTGCGCCACGGGATCCATCGTGATCAGGGCCTGGCGGGTGTGGAAGTCGAGCGTCCCTGCGGCAACCCGGCGGAACGCCTCCACGAACACCTCGTCGTCCTCCTCGCCGCGGAAGACGAGCCGGTCCGACGGCTCCGGCACGGGACCGTCCGTCCACTCGTAGCGGAGCCGTTCCAGCTCCTCGGTCAGCCCGGCGCGGCCCGCGGCCTCCCAGCGCCAGGCGATGGCCGCCGACGTCTTCGGGTGGTCGCGCCAGCCGGCGGTGACGAACACGTGGTACTCGGGCGCGTGCCCGTACCGGTCGTGGGCGTGGTTCAGCAGTTCGGCGGCGAGGCCCACGCGGTCGCCCACCGAGGGGTGGACGTAGACGCAGTCGAGCGCGAGCGGCCTGCCGCCGTCGGAAAAGCCCCACCAGACGGCGCGGGCCAGGATCTCGCCGTGGTCGGCGACGGCGAGCCAGATGCGGTCGAAGCGGTAGTTGCCGCTCTCCAGGTACGAGAGCAGCCGATCGGGATGTGCCCAGCTGATGGACTCATCGACGACACACCCGAGCAGGCGGTCTAGATCATCCTCGACCGCGGTGCGAAAAAGCACGATTCCTCCGAGAAGCAGAAGCGGGCGCCACGAGCGCCCAAACCATTGCCGAACATCTCAGCGCCTCCTTTCTTCCGACTTTTCGGTGTCTGGGGTCACTGTAGCGGAAATATCGCGACAGGATGGGCTCGTGAGGTCCTACAACGACGACACGCTGCCCCTGCAGCCTCCGGTCCGGCTGCCCGAGGAGGCCACCCTCGCGGCGGCCGTACGCGCCGCTCCCCTGGCCGAGGAGCTGAAGCCGGAAGGCTCCGACGCGGAGGTGCTGGCCTTCTGGGCGGAGCGCTGCCGCGAACTGCTGGCCACCGACGAGGGGCTGCTGCTGGAGCTCATCAGGATGTTCCTGTCGCGCGAGCCGCACCCTGGCAAGGTGCCCGAGGAGCTGACCGGTCTGGGTCTGGTACGGCAGGCGGAGCCGTACACGCTGAGCTGGCTCGGCCTGTGGACGGCGCGGCTGATCATCGCGGAGACCACCGGCCAGGACGTCCCCGTCATGGGGTCGCTCGCGGACGCCGACGCCGCGGCGCTGCTGCACGGCCTGCGCTCCTATCCGGAGGCGGAGCGCGGCGAGGAGCTGGCGGGGTGGCTCAAGGGCCGGGACACGGAGAAGGCGGCGGCCGAGATCGCCTCGGTGCTCGGCACGGTCAGCCCGCTGAGCCGGGCGGTCGGCGTGGAGCTGCTGTCGTCGAGCCTCGGGGAGTCCGGCCGCCTGGCGCTGTCGGGCCGGCTGGAGGAGCCCAAGCTGGGGGCGGTGATCGCCGCCAGGACGGGGCGCGAGGACCGG
>NZ_JBFAMX010001048.1:0-2152 GCF_040659615.1 Nonomuraea sp. NPDC049784 | reverse complement strand
GCCGCGATGACCTGGTCCTGGCCCTTCGGCAGGGCGAGGCTCGCACGGTCGGCTCCCTCGGTGCCCTCGTTGAAGGCGAACACGAGCGCCGCCCGCGCCTCCTTGGCCAGGGCGGCCGCCTCCCGCAACGCCTCCTGGCGCCGCTGCGGGGTGACCCAGGCCAGCCTGACCTGCAGCGGCGTCCCCGCCGCGCCGGTGGCCGCGATGGCGATCCGCTTGGCACGGCCCGACTCCAGGTGGACGACGCCGCCGGCGTTGGTCAGGCCGCCGGAGGTCGCGATGAGGCTGCTGTTGCCGCCGATGAGGGCGCCGGCCGAGCCGATCCTGACGCCGTCGACGGTCAGCGAGATCGAGCCGTTGAACGAGGGCACTCCGCCCGAGCCCTGGATGCGCAGGTCGTAGTCGCCGGTCGAGGGCGCGGTGAGCGTGCCCGTCCAGGTCCACGACGAGCCGGCGGGCAGGGCGTTCGCGCCGGTGTGGTCGACCTGGGCGGCGGCCTGCGGCGTGCCGCCGCGCCGGGTGCGCCGCAGGGAAAGGGCGGAGGCGGGGACCGGTACACCCTCCAAGTCCACGCCGGTCGCCCAGCGGATGCGGCTGCCGGGCCCCACGGCCCGCAGGGCCTGGCGGCGCAGGGCGTTCAGCGGGCTCTCGGCTCTGGCCGGGATCACTCGGGCGCTGCCTCCGCCGCCGGCCAGCGGGCCGGCCGCGGTGGGGCCGATGACGGCGAGGTCGGCGAGGTCGTCGCGGCCGAGCGGCAGCAGGTCGCGCTCGTTGCGCAGCAGCACCGCGCCCGCCAGCGCGATCTCCCGCGCGGTGCGGGCGCCCGCCTCCGGGTCGAGGGACGGTCGCGACCGGCCGCCGCCGAGCAGGCCGAACCGGTCGAGCTGGACGAGGACGCGGCGGACCGCGGTGTCCACCACGGACTCGGCCAGCCGCCCCGAGGTGACGGCGGCGACCAGGCCGGCGAAGTTGGCGCCGGACGGCATCTCCATGTCCAGCCCGGCGGTGACGGCGGGAGCGCCGCTGTGCGTGGCGGACCAGTCGGACATCACCCAGCCGCCGAAGCGCCACTCGTCGCGCAGGATCTCGGTCAGCAGGTGCGGGTTCTCGGCGGCGTACACGCCGTTGACGCGGTTGTAGGCGGCCATGACCGCGCCCACGCCGGCCTCCACGGCGGCCTCGAAGGCCGGCAGGTAGATCTCGCGAAGGGTCCGCTCGTCCACCTGGGCGTCGACGGTATGGCGGTCGTTCTCGAAGTTGTTGGCGGCGTAGTGCTTGACCGTGGCGATCAGGCCCTCGCCCTGGATGCCGCGCACCTCGGCCGCGACCATCGCGGCGGCCAGCAGCGGGTCCTCACCGAGCGTCTCGAAGTTCCTGCCCGCCTGCGGAACCCGGACGATGTTGGTCATCGGCGACAGCAGCACGTCCATGCCCAGCGCCCGGCCCTCCCGGCCGATGACCGCGCCGAACCGCCTGGCGAGGTCGGGGGCGAACGTCGAGGCGAGCGCGACCGGGGCCGGCAGGGCGGTGGCACTCGCCGTGGCCCGGACCCCGGCGGGCCCGTCGGCCAGGCGCAGCTCGGGGATGCCGAGGCGGGGCACGCCGGGAAGGTAGCCCGCCTGGCCCTTGGAGGCGGGGTCCTCGGCGCCGTGCAGCAGCGAGACCTTCTCCTCCAGCGTCAGCCGCCTGAGCAGAGTGTCGACGTTCGCGCGGTGGGCGGTCCGCGGTGAGGGTGCGGCGGCGACGGCCACGGCCGCTCCGAGGAGCCGGACCGCGTCGCGGCGGGTGAGCGACTGATTGAGCGCCATGTCATCCATGGCAGCAAATTCGTGGACCGGCGGAGATGGACCCGCAGGCCGTGGCGATTTACGTTGCGGCAAAACAATGACGGGGTTGCGCCCTCGCGGTGACATGTGATGTTGTCCGCTCCTGGTGCCCTCATCGACTCCAGGAGGCTTCGGCGTGCCGTTCATTGTGGATCTGACCAGCGGGAACGTGGAGAAGGAGCATCGCTCGGCCGAGAGGGGGCATTTCGGCGGGTCGATACTCGGGCTGCGGCTGATGGCCGAGCGCACGCCCGCCGGGCTCGATCCGTACGACCCTCGGGCGCTGCTGTATGTGGCGGCCGGGATGCTGGGCGGCACGGCGGCGC
>NZ_JBFAMX010001047.1:0-2155 GCF_040659615.1 Nonomuraea sp. NPDC049784 | reverse complement strand
GTCCAGGCCACGATGGCGAGGAGCGCCAGCGCCGCCGCCGTGAGCGCGTACTCCAGGTTGTGGCCGCGGAGGAGGGCCGGCTCGTGGCGCTCCGCCAGCACGACCGGTGCGTCGGCCGCCATGGTGATGCGGACGGCCACCAGAAGCCGGCACCTGTCGGTCCACCGCTGGACGCGGTCGTCGGCCGGTGGTCGCATCGTGCTCAGCGCCGGGCGTGCCCAGGCGGAGCGGCTGGCGGCGATGACCCTGCCGTGTGCGTCGACCAGCTGGATGAGCTCTATGTCGCCCGAGGCCGGTATCACCTTGGGAAGCGCGCCGGCGCGGGCCGCCGCGCTCCACTGGCTGGCAATCTGTTCGACCCGGTTGAAGGCGTCGTCCTGGACGCGGTAGCGGATCGCCAGCGAAGAAGTGACGCCGACGACGGACAACGCGACCAGGGCGAGCACCGACATGGCCATGGCGGAGCGCGCTCGGATGGATCGGGGGTAGGAAATCACGATCACCGTCTCCTTTCCGTCATTTCGACGGTAAGACGGGACGACGTGCGGAGGGTGGACGTGTGACACCCAGGAAATTCGCACACCTGGAGGAATGCCGACGGATGCGGGGATGCGGGCTCAGCCTGGTAGTGACACGCCCACCCTGGCCGTCAAATTCCGGCATATGGTACTTAAATGGACACTCGAGACAGCGGCAAGTTGTTGGGGGAGTTCCTGCGCGCGCGGAGAGAGGTCACGACTCCCGCGCAGGCGGGGCTCGTGGGCGGGGGACCACGCCGGACGCCGGGGCTGCGGCGCGAGGAGGTGGCGATGATGGCCCACGTCAGCACGGATTACTACATCCGCCTCGAACAGGGCAGAGAGCGCCACCCGTCCGAGCGCGTGCTCGGGGCCCTCGCCCGGGTGTTCGGCCTGACCCCCGAGGCTACCGCCCACATGCACGCGCTGGCCCATCCCATGCTCCAGCCCCGGCGGTCGCCTGCCCGGCGGGTCAGCCCCAGCCTGCGCACGCTGATCGGCAGCTGGTCCGGCACGCCCGCGCTGATCTGCGACGACCTCATGAACGTCCTGGCTGCGAACTCCCTCGCCGACGCCCTGTACGGCGGGTTCGAGGACCGTGACAACCTGCTCCGCATGATCTTCCTGGATCCGGTGGCCCGCGAGTTCTATCCCGAGTGGGAGACGTCGGCCCGTTCCAAGGTCGCCCACCTGCGCCTCATCACCGGGTCGCATCTCGACGACCCCCGCCTTACCGAGCTCGTGGGGGAGCTCTCGGTCAAGAGCCCCGAATTCCGCAGGCTGTGGGCCCGCCATGACGTCTCCAACAAAGTGGGCGAGGTCAAGCGCATGCACCACCGGGAGATCGGGGAGCTGGAGCTGACCTGTGAGATCTTCTCGGTGAACGGCTCCGACGGCCTGCAGCTCATCACCCTGCTGGCCCAGCCGGGCAGCCCTACCGAGGAGAGGCTGAAACTGCTGGGCAGCCTCGCCGCCCCGTCCGCGACTGAAGCGCTTTCAGCCGCTCGGCCGCTCGGCCGCGGTCCCCGATTCAGCCGCTGAGCCGCCGTCCCCGCGCAGGCGGGCCGCGGCGCGCACCGCGGCCCGGCGGATGCCCGCATATCCGGTGCAGCGGCACAGGTTGGAGGCGAGGACCGCGTCGAGCCGCCGCTCGTCCCTGCCCAGATCCGGCTCCTCGGCGAGGGCGCCCGCGAGCAGCATGAGGAAGCCGGGGGTGCAGAAGCCGCACTGCAGCGCGTGCTCGGCGGCGAACGCCTCCTGCAGCGGATGCAGCCGGTCGCCGTCGGCCAACCCCTCGACGGTGCGGATGTCGGCACCCTCCGCCTGGACGGCCAGGGCGAGGCAGGACCGGATGGCGGTGCCGTCGACCAGCACGGTGCAGGAGCCGCACACCCCGTGCTCGCACCCCAGCGTGGTGCCGGTGAGCCCGAGCCGGTCGCGCAGCGCGTCGGCCAGGCTGGTCCGGGGCTCGACGTCGAGCCGGTGGGTCCGGCCGTTGACCGTGAGTTCGACGTTCATGGGGTTCCCGGGCTCTCGTCGTCTGTGCGCGTCCCCTGAACGGCGTCCATGCGCGCGTTCTGGACGGCTCGGGTGAGGCAGCGCCGTACCAGGGTGGCGAGCGCGTGCCTGCGGTAGGC
>NZ_JBFAMX010001046.1:0-2155 GCF_040659615.1 Nonomuraea sp. NPDC049784 | reverse complement strand
CACCAGCTTGCTCGGGTCCTTCACCTGCACTCTGTCGACCGAGTCGAGCCCGTCCACGAGCTGGACCACACCACCGCGCCGACGCCCTGGTCGAGGCCGAGCGGCATCAGCTCCCACTCGTAGTCGCGCCCGACCAGCGAGTAGTAGACCTGGTGCGCCACGTAACGCGGGTAGCCGTAACGCTCGGAGGTGGCGAGCGACTTCATGAGATGCCAGCCGGAGAAGTTCGACACCCCGACGTAACGTAGCTTGCCCGCCCTGACCAGGTCGTCCAGCGTGGACAGCACCTCCTCCACCGGGGTCGCCGCGTCGAAGGCATGCAGCTGGAAGAGGTCGATGTGGTCGGTTTCGAGGCGGCGCAGCGCGTCGTCGACCGCCTTGATCAGCCGGGGCCGCGAGGTGCCCGCGTCACCGGGCCCGTCACCCGTGGGCAGGCCCGCCTTGGTGGAGATGATGGCCCGGTCCCGCCGCCCCTTGAGCGCCTGGCCCAGCACCTCCTCCGAGGCGCCGTCGGAGTACACGTCGGCCGTGTCGAACATCGTGACCCCCGCGTCCAGCGAGATGTCCACCAGCCGCCTGGCCTCCGCCACGTCGGTGCTGCCCCAGGCGCTGAACAACTCGCCCTTCCCGGCGAAGGTCCCCGCTCCGAAGCTCAACGCCGGCACCTTCAGCCCGGACGCCCCCAACTGTCGATATTCCATGAAAAGTCACTCCTTAATGGGTCAATCGTTCCCTTAGGGAGTCAACGTAGCATGCTAACGGGAAGTCTGTTCCATTATTGCGGCACGGCGGGGCGGCGGTGATGGAAGGAGAGGGTGGCCGGACAGAGAAGTACGGGTGCAGACCAAGTACGTCCGAGAGGGGCAGCCCTCTGGTTGGACAAGGATCTTTACGAGGCTTCGGGGCTCGCCGATTCCCGCGAGGACGCTCGGAGCTGCCCGACGAGGTCATCGAGCACGTGGCCAAGCAGGTCCAGGTGCCTGCCTCGGAGGCTCGGTTTCTACCGAGTGGTCCGGCTCCACGATCGAGTAGGGGTGGCACCGGAATACGGCAGACACGGCGGCGGCGGACTCTCGTATCGTCGGATCATGGAATCCCATGAGCTCCATCTGGACCGCGCACGTGCCACGTCCTTCGGGTCGGTGGCCGAGCAGTACGACCGGTACCGCCCGGAGTCCCCGGACGAGCTGATCGACGAACTCACGGCGGGCAATCCAACCCGCGCGCTCGACGTCGGATGCGGCACTGGCAAAGTGGCCCGGACGCTGGCGAGCCGAGGGCTGGCCGTGCTGGGGGTCGAGGTGGACGAGCGCATGGCAAACGTCGCGAGGGGCCACGGCGTCGAGGTGGAGGTCGCCCCGTTCGAGACCTGGGATGACGCGGGGCGTCGCTTCGACCTCATCACCTGCGGCGACGCGTGGCACTGGATCGACCCCGACGCCGGCATCGCGAAGGCCGCACGGGTGTTGGCCACCGGCGGCATCATGGCGTGGTTCTGGAACTCCTCCCAGCTCGAGGAGCCGGTGGCCTCGGCGTTCACCCGCGTGTACGCGCAGCACGCGCCGGAGATCGTCTGGGTCTGGGGGCCACGGGACACGACCCGTTCCGAACGTGTGCCGCCGTCGGGCCGCAACGCGTTCTCCCCGATCGAGGAAAAGGTCTACCGGCGGGAACGCGTTCTGACCGCCGATCAGTGGGTCGGGCTCGTCGCGACGTCGAGCGACCACCTCCGGCTCGGGGCCGAGCGGCTCGCGGCACTGCTGCGGGTGGTGCGCGGCACGATCGAGTCCCTGGGCGGTCATGTGCGCATTCAGCACGAAACCACCGCCCTGATCTGCCGACGGCGGCCTACCCCGTCACCCGGCTGAAGCGCGCTCTTCAAGGGTGTAGTAAGTGTTGCGGCGGACTCGACCGAATCGCCGCAACACTAATCGCGGCCACCGGCGGCAGCCCGCTCGGCAGCGATATCCGGCTCTGCCTCTTCCGGGCCCGGGATGTTGATGGCGGCCTTCGACGCCCGCCACACTCCGGAGTCGCGTGCCCGGCTGGCCGCCGAGCGCGATCGCATCGATGCCCAGATCGCCGCGTTGACCCGTACCCGTGACCGCCTCGACGCCGTCATCGCCTTCTCTGGAAGCCCGGCCAGCGGCTGCAC
>NZ_JBFAMX010001045.1:0-2170 GCF_040659615.1 Nonomuraea sp. NPDC049784 | reverse complement strand
CGCGCCGCCCCGCGCCAGGCCCGGCTTGAGATCGGCGTCGCGGCCCTCGATCTCGTGCAGCGTGTCGACGTACCAGGAGGTGGCGGGGCCGCTGGACAGCGCCCTGGCCACGCCCTTGAGCACGCCGCTCACCAGGAACATCCAGAACGTCGTGGACACGCTGATCAGCGCCAGCGCCGCCACGGTGCACGCGGCGGAGGCGGCCAGCACCATCCGCCGCCCGATGACGTCGGCCAGGCCCCCCGTGGGCAGTTCCAGGCCGACGGTGACGATCGAGAACACCGTCACCGACAGCCCCACCTGGGCCAGGCTGAGCCCGCGCGCGGTCATCAGCAGCACCATGGTGGCCACCATGAGCCCCAGGGGCAGCCAGGTCAGGAAACTGACGAGCATGTAGCGGCGTAACGCCGAGCGTGCGGTCATCGGCCTTCCTCCCTCGATCGCGGCACGGCGCCCAGCCAGACGTTGACCTGCCGGGCATCGGGATCGCCCGCGTATTTGGCGGCGAGGCCGAACAGCAGCTCCTCGGCCTTTCGGTTGAACTCGCGCAGCGCGGCGGGCGGCAACCAGACGATGTGGTCGCTCATCCCCGCCGCGTCCACCCAGTCGTGGGACCATTCGCCGAGGTCGAACTCCTCCATCACCCGCCCGACCATCTCGGCCTGCCGCAGATGGATGATCCTGATCGCCTCGCGGCCCTCGGCGGTGGCGGACATCTCGACGTCGTCCCACGAGGTGTAGTTGTGGCGGGCCCGCCACCGGCGCTCGCGCCCGTCGCGCCGCTCGGGGTCCTCCTCGATGAATCCGTACTTGAACAGCTCGCGCAGGTGATAGCTGGTCGAGCCCGAGCTCTCGCCGGCCTTGCGGCCCAGCTCGCTCGCGGTCGCCGGACCGTCGGTGCGCAGCAGGCCGAGCAGGCGCACCCGCAGCGGGTGGGCGACCGCCTTGAGCACCTGCGGGTCGCTGATCTTGTAGCGCTCCTCCATACGGCTCACGATAGACCGCAAAGACAATTTTGCAAAGGGAATTTTGCGGTCTGCCCGCTCTTAGACTGTGGAGATGCTTGACGACATCTGGGTGGACGACTCCGTCTTCGCGCTGCGCCCCGACTTCGCGGTGCTGATCATGACCGCGCACGGACTCCACAACGGGCCCACGGACGACCGGTCCCGGGCATGGCTGGCGGCGGCCTCCGAGGTGGAGGTCCAGTCGGACAAGATCGACGCCTGGAAGGACGCGTACCGGGCGTTCGGGGCCAAGCCGCAGCGGACCCGGCCCTCGGTCGACGCCCTCACCCGCAGGATGCCGCTGCCGGAGATCAACCAGGTCGTGGACGCGTACAACTCGATCAGCGTGAAGCACGCGCTGCCGATCGGCGGAGAGGACCTCGACCACTACGTCGGGCCGGCCCGGCTGGTCAGGGCGACCGGCGACGAGGCGTCCGAGGAGGCGCTCGGCACGCCAGAGCCCGGCGAGGTGATCTGGCGCGACGACGTCGGCGTCACCTGCCGCAGGTGGAACTGGCGCCAGGTGGTGCGCACCCGGCTCACCGAGGAGACGACGAACGCGATCTTCCTGCTCGAACGCCTCGAGCCGATGTCGCTGGAGGAGCTCAAGCAGGCGGGCGAGGAGCTGGCGGACCTACTGTCTGAGTTGTCCCCTCAGGTGCGGATCACTAGCAGAGTGGTGTCTAGCGGGAAATAAACCTCATGTCCCGGTGTTGATACCAAAGAGTAATAATTGCGGCACCGCCTGGACCGACAAGGGGGGCGTGACGTCTTTGCTCTGTCCTGAGAGGATCGTTCGAGGCGCCACAGCCTCTTCGGCGCGCGCTGCCGGTCCGGGCGAGTAGCCTTGGACAGGTTCTCTAACATCAACGCCGATCTGCGGAAGAGGGCGATTTCCGCCGTGTCGTCTGAGTCGTCGCGGACAAACCCGCTGGCAAGCTTTGGTCAGAACGAATGGCTTGTCGACGAGCTGTACCAGAAGTACCTCCAAGATCCTGAGTCTGTCGACAAGGCCTGGTGGAACTTCTTCGCTGACTACAACCCTGATTACGGGCCGGGCCGAGCGGCACCGGTAAGGGAGGCGGCGAACGGCACTGTGACCGCTCCCGCTCCCCCGCAGGCGCCGCCCAAGGCGCCACCGGCAGCCGCGAAGCCGAAGCAGC
>NZ_JBFAMX010001044.1:0-2171 GCF_040659615.1 Nonomuraea sp. NPDC049784 | reverse complement strand
CCCGCCTCGCCATCGCCGCCGCGTCGGGAGACGAGGGAAACCCGGGGACGCGTCCGGGCCGTCGGGGTGGCGAGGGCGCGCGTCCGGGCCGTCGGTGGGATGTCGCGTTCGTCTCCTTCGCGGGCGTGCGGCCCGAGGCGGCCGTCACCACGCTGGCCCGCCGCCTCGGCGTGGACCTCTCGCCGCCGCGCCCCGCCACGGACCTCCTCCTCGCCGCCCTGGCCCGCCGCTCGACCCTCCTCGTGCTCGACAACCTCGACCACCTCCCGGCTCTCGACCCGGTCATCGGCGAGATCCTCCGCACAGCCCCGCAGGTGCGGGTGCTGGCGACGAGCAGGCGCCGCCTGGACCTGCCCGCTCAGGCGATCGTCGGGGTGGAGGGGCTGCCGGGACCGGCCGCCGAGGCGCTGTTCACCGCCAGGGCGCTCAGGGCGCAACCGTCGTTCGACGCGGACCGCGAGGCCGCCCACGTGGCCGCGATCTGCGCCGTCACCGGCGGGCTGCCGCTGGCCGTCGAGCTGGCGGCCGGCCTGCTGCGCGCCATACCCTGCGCGGAGCTGGCCCAGCGCCTGGGCGCGGACGCCGGCGGCCTGCTCTCCGCCGCGGGACCCGCTGCCAGGCCCCGGCACGCCGGCATGCGTACGGTTTTCGAGACCTCCTGGCGCCTGCTGGACCCGGCCGGCCAGTCGGCGCTGGCCGCGCTGTCGGTGTTCGGAGGCGGGTGCACGTTGCGCTCGGCCTTGGAGGTGGCCGGGACCACCCCGCAGGTGCTGGTCTGCCTGGTGGACCACAGCATGATCAACCTCACCCCGTCCGGCCGGTACGCCCTCCACCCGCTCATCCAGCAGTTCGCCGGCGCCCATCTGCGGGAGGACCCGTCGGCTGACCGGTCGGTACGCGAGCGGCACGCGGCCCACTTCGCCGGGCTGCTCGAGCACCACGCACCGGCCCTGCACGACGCGTCGGACACGGAGGTGACCCGCGTGCTCGGGGCGGAGATGGACAACATCCGGCTGGCCTGGGCCGCGTCGGGCGAGCCGCGGTTCCTCGACCGGTACTGGACGCTATGCCTGCGGTTACGCCTCTACGAGGAGTCGGCGGCCATCGTCCGGCGCCATCTCGCCCGTACACCGCAGGCTCCGCACTTGCGTGCCCGCGGGCTGCGGATGGCGGGGGTGAGCGCGTACCAGCTCGCCAGGGTGGCGGAGGCCGCGTGCCTGGCCAGGACCGCGCTCGACGCTCTGGGCGAGCCGCTTCCCGTGTCGGCGGCCGGCCTCGCCGCCGCCACGCTGACCGCCGCCGCGCGGCAGGCCGTACACCGTGTCCTGCCCTTCGGCCGCGTGGACGCCGCCGGGCCGGAGGCCGCGCAGGCGCTCGCGTTGCTGGCCAGGCTCGCCTACCACCAGCATGACCTGCCCACGATGCTGGCCGCCTCGCTCCGCCAGCTCAACGCCGCCGAACGGGCCACCGACCCGGCGTTGCGGGCCGAGGCGTACGCGAACTTCGCCACGATCGTCCGCATAGCCGGCCGCCACCGCCTCGCGCGCCGCTACGGCACGCTCTCCGACGAGGCCCTGGCCGAGATCCGGCACCCCACGGACGCCGCGAGCCGCGCCAGGCTGTCCCGGGGGCTCGATCAGCTCCATTCGGGCGCCTTCGAGAGCGCCCGGCAGTCCTTCGCCGAGGGCCGGGCCAGGACCCTGGACCCGCGGATGGCCGAGAACTGCGCGGGCATGCTGGCGGAGACCGCACTCTGGCAGGGGGACTTCGCGGCGGCGGCGGCCCTGTTCGCCGAGACGGAGGAGCCGGCGGCCGGCCGGGTGGGCGGAGACGACATCGGCCGCCACTGGTGCCTGACGGGCCGTGCCGAGGCGCTGCTGCGGATGGACGGGGTGGCTCCGGAGCGGATCGTGGAGGTGCTGGCGGCCGCCCGCGCGTCAACGGAGCGCCGCCGCACGCACGAGAAGGAGCTCGGCCTGCGGGACGGGCCTGTCATGCGGGCCATCCAGGAGATGCGCCTCATCACGGCGGCCGCGCGGCTGGACCTCCGCGCCCCGGAGAACCCCAGCCTGCCCGGCGCGTATGCCGGTGGTGCTCCCGCGGTGGCCGAAGACGAAGATCGCGGTCACCAGCAGGTAGAACGCCATCTCGTAGGACAGCGTCCAGAACAC
>NZ_JBFAMX010001043.1:0-2171 GCF_040659615.1 Nonomuraea sp. NPDC049784 | reverse complement strand
GCTACTCGAAGGATCACGCGATGGCCGTCTTCATTTCACGACGCCACGCCTGTGACCAGGCCAAACTCGTACACCACTCCCGCGGACGCAACCATCGCCAGTGGCGATCGCTTGATCGGCAAGAAAGCATGGACTATGTGCATCGTCACCGCATACGCGAGTTCGCCTAGTCACGGGGGGCTACCTGGCAAGGCCTCGGCATAGTCGCGTTATGTCCGTTTTATTCATGCCGGGTCGAGTCGGAGGGTCTCGGGGGTCCTGGTGGCGTCCCGGGCGTGGTGGCGTGCAGGCGGCTGTGATGCTGGCGTGCCTGGCCGTTTTGGAGGATCCCGATGGCGAGCAGATCGTGGCTGCCAGGCGATCTGGCTATGGCCGTCAGGGCGCTTCAGGCGCATCCTGTGAAGTGCGCGGAGTGGCCGGGCGCGGCCAGCATGCTGGGTTCTGGCCGGCGAGGAGGAATGCATGGAAAGCGCGCCGAGCAGGACGGCGATGTTTGCGGCCGTGTCGCGTGGATTGTTTCGCCTGGAGACGGCGTCGCCGTGGGTACTGGACGATGTGCTGGCCCTGGTGCTTGTCGGCCCGGTATGGCAGCAGCTGCGAGACCAGTTCGATCCGCTGTTCCCCGGCCCTGTCCGCAGCGAGTCCCGTGCGGCTGTCTGCACCCGCAGCCGGTACGCCGAGGACCGGCTGGCTGCTGGTGCCTTCACGCAGTACGTGATTCTTGGCGCGGGGCTTGACTCGTTTGCGTGGCGGCGGCCGGATCTGCTCGGCTCGCTGACGGTGTTCGAGGTTGATCACCCTGCCTCCCAGGCCTGGAAGCTCGAGCGGGTCAGGGAGCTCGGCCTGCCGCTCAGCGACTCGCAGGTATTCGTGCCGGTTGATTTCGAGGCCGGACCGGTTCAGGATGTTCTGGGCCCGGCTGGGTTCGACTGGGCGCAGCCGGCGATGTTCTGCTGGACGGGCGTCGCCCCCTATCTGACGGCACAGGCGATCGAGTCGACGTTGCGCACGATCGCGGCGGCTGCTCCCGGGTCTGAGGTGGTGTTCTCCTACCGGGCCGAGGACTGTGCGCTCGACGACGCGGGGACGGAATTCGCCCGTATCTACACGCCGATCGCGGCTTCTGCCGGCGAGCCTCTTCAGCCTGGCTGGCCGGTATCCGAGATCGAGAGGCTGATCAGCCGGTGCGGGCTAAAGGTCGTGGACCACCCCGCACGTGCAGACCTCCAGCAGCGGTACTTCGCCGGCCGTACCGATGGCCTGCGGCCCTATACCTTCGAGACCCTGGTGGCCGCGCGGGTCACCTGAGCGAGCGCAGGCCACGTCGGCAACTTCACCGTCTGCGAGGGCCAGGCGGTGACGGTACGGCAGAGGAGTACAGCAACCTCCAGGGCCTCGGCGTAGCCGCGTCGTGTCCGCTTTGCTCATGCTGGGCGCAGTCCGAGGGTTTCGAGGGTCCGGGTGGCGTCCCGGGCGTGGTGCCTGCAGGCGGCGGCGACGCTGGCGTGCCCGGCCGTTTTCAAGATGCCGATGGCCAGGTTGCGCAGGGCGGCCATGGCCTGGGGTCCGCTGCCGGTGCGGATCTGGGAGGCGTCTTCGCCGTAGCTGACGTTGCGGAGGTGGTGCAGGGCCTCGATCTGCCAGTGGCCGCGGATCCAGGCGGCGAGCTGGGCGGGGGTTGCCTGGTGGGCGTCCAGGCTGGTGATGGCGTAGACGGTGACGGTCCGCCACCTCCCGCCGTCCAGCGGCCGAATCTGGCGGGTGAGGCAGATGGCCTGTGCGGCGTGCGGGAAGGCGAGCCCGGCGGCGACGGCCGCGGCCTTGAGGGTGCGGTGCTCCTGGCGGCCATGGCCCCGGTTGTGCTGGCGGGAGGCGACCGGGATGTGCCGCCAGGGCAGGTTCTTGACCTGGGCGTACAGGCCCGGCTGGTTCTTCTTGACCACCAGGATGTAATGGGCACTCTTGCCGGTGACAAGGAACTCGGCGTGCTCGCGCTGGGTGTGCAGGGCGTCGGCGGTGATGACGCACCCGGCCAGGTCCAGCGGCTCGAGCAGCGGCGCGAACCGGGTGATCTCGTTGGTCTTGCCGTCCACCCGGACCTGGCCGAGCACAACACCACAGCGCTGGTCGAGGGCGGCCAGCAGGTGCACCGGCTGGCCGTCGGCGCTGGC
>NZ_JBFAMX010001042.1:0-2175 GCF_040659615.1 Nonomuraea sp. NPDC049784 | reverse complement strand
GTGGCCGCCAAGAATCAACATGCTGGTTTTCCTGGGTCGGGGTGCTCGTGTGGTGTGTCTGTCGAGGCGAGGAGGGCGGCGGCCGAGGCGTAGCGGTGGTCGGCGGGGGTGATGGCGGCGCCGTGGGTGTTGAGGATGGGCAGAACGTCGTTGATCGCGTTCCACAGGGTGCTGCGGCTGATGTCAAACAGTTCGGCGAGGGTGTCGAGGGTGCAGACGCGGCGCTGGTAGAGGATCGTAGCGAGGATCCGGTCACCGTCAGTGATCTTTTGCCGGAACACTCCGCCTCGGGTGCCGGGGCGGCGGTTCCCTCCGCGTTGGCGGTGGCGGCGCTGTTCGATCGCGGCGGCGTAGGGCACGATCAGTTTCTCGAGCATGGCGTCCAGCGCCTTGCGGCTCATGCCGGTCAGGTGCGGGTCGGTCAGTGCATGACGGGTCGGGCCCGCCGGAACGTGCGAGGCCGAGTCGGTGCCGGTGGCCCAGGCGCGTAGGTCGTCTGCTCGGGTGAAGTAGTGAACGACGGTCGGGGTGATGCTGATCTTCTGCTCATCCAAGAGTTGCCGGGTGGCTTTGATCGCCTGGCCGATCGTGACTGGGTTGATCCCGAGCAGGTCACACAGCACTTTCTGCGGGCAGACCTGCCGCAGGTAGATGACGGTAATAAGGACCTCGTCTGAGCTGGAAAGCAGTGCTCGGCTGCGGCCGGTGGTGGCGACCCGTCGGCCGCCGCGCAGTACGAAACGGCGTTGCTCGGCCCGGGCCTCCTGGGCCGGGGCGAGCCGGCCGCGTAGCGCGTCGAGTTCGTCGCTGCTCATGCCGGTCAGGCGGGGGCCGGCGAGCAACTGCATGGTCCGTGCTCGGGCCGCGGCTCGCTGGTCGGCACGCAGCGGGACGGCCTCTCCGCCTTCCGGGGCAATGCTGTAGTTCCAGGCTCCGTGTTCGGGATGGGCAGTGATTGGCAGGGCCTGGAACTGGTCGCGGCTGACCGAGACTCCGGTCGGATAGGAATCGGGATCCAGAGCGGCCTCGACCCTCAGCCCGGCCGAAGTCGTGGTCGCCGCGATCGTGTTTAGGACGACCTGATGGCTGGTCAACGGCCGTCCGCGCCAGTTCATCGTGATATGCGAGAACAACCGGTGCTCGATCTTGTTCCACTTCGAGGTACCCGGCGGGAAATGGCAGACCGTGACCATCAACCCGGCCTCGGCGGCGAACGCGGCCAATTCGGCCTTCCAAAGCCGGTAGCGGTAGCTGTTCGAACCGCCCGCATCCGCGGTGATCAGCAGCCGAGACGCACTTGGATAGTCGGCATGGCCGCGCGCCTGCCACCAGCGGCGGATCGAGGCGACCGCGAACGCCGCGGTGTCGTGGTCGACTCCGACGTTCACCCAGCCCGTGTTGGCGGTCATGTCGTAGATCCCATAGGGCACCACCGTCTCGACGTTCGGGCCGGCCCAGAAGCTATGGTCCTCGACCTGCACTGGCTCGCCGCGAGGCCGCCATTCCCGCCCGCCCATCGGCAGCAGCCCCAACTGCTCCTTCTTCTTAGCATCCACGCTGATCACCGGCTCACCCGCCGCCTGATGCGCCTTGACCTGCACGTTGATGTAGCGGAACTGCGCGTCCCGATCAGGATGCTGATCGCCCTCCAGGGTCTTGGCAGTGCCCTGCAAGCTGAACCCGTTCGCCTTCAACAACCGGCCCACCGTCGGTGCGGTCACCCGATGTCCCTGCCGGGACAACTCCGCAGCCAGATGCCGGAGCGACTTCGTCGTCCACCGCAGCGGTGATTCGGGATCTCCGCGCTCGTCCGGCTCGACCAGCCCCATCAACGCTGGAAGCAGATGTGGATCAACAGCCTCGGCCCGCAACCTGCCGCCCCCCGCGCGGCGAACCCGCCCATCGGGCAGCGGATCAGCCCCGGACTCGAGCTCGAACACGCCCTTGCGGACAGTGGTCTCGCTGACCCCGGCCACCTGCGCGACTAACCGAACACCCCCATGACCAAGCAATCGGGCCTCGGTCGCCAACGCCAGACGCCTCTGACGCTCGTTCAGATGCGGCAGCAACACCGCGAACCGCGCCGCGAGCTGACCGCGGACCTCGCCCGGGATGGCCATACCACCCCATCGAACCGGAAACCGAGAAGCATCGTGTTGTTTCCTTACAACTACA
>NZ_JBFAMX010001041.1:0-2184 GCF_040659615.1 Nonomuraea sp. NPDC049784 | reverse complement strand
TGCGCGGCGGGGTCCCCCGCGAGTCCACCGTCGCGGTCAGCCTGGGCGGCGTCAGGAGCAACTTCCGCATGCCCGATGTGCTCTCGCTGGGCATCGGCGGCGGCAGCGTCGTGCACGACGATGGGCGCAGGGTCGGCCCGGACAGCGTCGGCTACCGCCTCACCTCGGAGGCACTCGTCTTCGGCGGCGACACGTTGACGCTCACCGACATCGCGGTGGCGGCCGGCCTGGCCGACATCGGCGATGCCTCCCGCGTCGCCGACGTTCCCGAGTCCGTGGTCCAGGCCGCTCTCGCCGACGTGCGGACCCGGATCGGCGCGGCAATCGACCAAGCGAAGCTGGCCGCCGCCGACCTGCCGGTGATCGTCGTGGGCGGCGGCGGAGTGGTCATCGACGAACTGCCCGGCATCACCACGCTGCTTCGTCCTGCCCACTCCGGGGTGGCCAACGCCGTGGGCGCCGCGTTCGCCCAGGTCGGGGGCGAGGTGGACAAGATCTACACACTGGCGGAGATGACCCGCGCGCAGGTCGTGTCCGACGCGCGCGAGGAGGCGGTACGGCGGGCGGTCAAGGCCGGCGCTGTACCCGAGACAGTCCGGATCGTGGACACCGAGGACGTACCGCTTACGCACATGGCGGGCGGCACGGCGCTTCGGGTCAAGGCGAAGGCGGTCGGCGAGCTTCGCCGAGAGGAAGGAAACTGATGCGTTACATCGACGAGGCCGCGCTGGCCGACATCACGATCGGCTCGACGATCCTCGGCGCCGGGGGCGGCGGCGACCCGTACGTCGGCATGCTGCTCGCCCGCGAAGCCATCCGCGAGCACGGCCCTGTCGCGATGTGCGACCTGGACGAGGTGCCAGACGACGCTCGGGTGGTGTTCATCGCCGGGATGGGCGCGCCGGGTGTGCTCGTGGAGAAGCTGCCGCGCAGCGTGGACGCCGTGGCCGCCCTGCGCGAGCTGGAGGCCTACGTCGGCTACAAGTTCACCCACGTCGCCCCCGCCGAGGCGGGCGGCCTGAACGCGGTCACGCCCTTCTCCACGGCCGGCGCCGGACTCCCGGTCGTGGATGCCGACGGCATGGGCCGCGCCTTCCCCGCGCTCGAACTGGTCACCCCCACCCTCTACGGCGGCAAGGCCACCCCGCTCGCCATGGTCGACGAGCACGACAACCGGATGGTCATCAACACCTCCGACAACACCTGGGCCGAGAACCTGGCCCGCGCCGCGACGCTGACCTCCGGCTGCGTCACCATGATGGCGCTCTACCCGATGACCGGCCGCCAGGCCAAGGACTGGCTGGTCAAGGGCGCGTTGTCGCTCGCCGAACGCATCGGCAGGACCCTGCGGGAGGCCCGCACCGCGCACGAGCCCCCGGTCGAGGCCGTCATGCGCGCCAACTCGGGCGTCTCCCTGTTCGAGGGCAAGGTGACCGAGGTCGACCGGCGCAACGAGGGCGGCTGGACCATCGGCGAAGCCGTCATCGAGGGCAGCGGCGCCTACGCCGGCTCGTCGATGACGCTGCACTTCCAGAACGAGCACCTCGCCGCCGTCCGCGACGGCCAGATCGTGGCCACCGTACCCGACCTGATCATGGCGCTCGCCGTCGACTCCGGTGAGCCCATCCCGGCCGAGGAGATCCGGTACGGCTACCGCGTCGCGGTCATCGGCATGCCGTGCGACTGGCACTGGAGAACCCCGGAAGGGCTCGCCCTCTCCGGCCCCCGCCGGTTCGGCTACGACATGGACTTCGTCGGCGTCGAGGAACGGGCGGTGACGCCGGCATGAGGACGGTCCTCACAGGCGGCGACGTCTTCGACGGCACCGGCGCCCCCGCCGCACGCGCCGACGTCGCCGTCGAAGGCGACCGGATCGTCGAGGTCGGCACCGGCCTCGACGGCGACGTCGCCATCGACGCCACCGGCTGCACGATCATGCCCGGCCTGATCGACGCCCACGTTCACGTCATGTTCTCCGGGATGGATCCGCTCGCGCTCGCCTCCGAGCCGTTCTCCTACGCCTTCTACCGAACTGTGGGCCAGTGCTCCGGCGTTCACGCCGGGGGTGAAGGCCCACGCGGGAGTGCCTGCTAGGGAGTGTCTGACAAATGATCAACATGCACGCTTGAATGGTCGATCGTGGTGCGACGTGGTGAGCTGACCGACAAGGCGTGGGTGCGGATC